>JAHDHP010000133.1 GCA_020631245.1 Bacteroidota bacterium
GAAAACGCATGATAAGGCTAAGTGGTTAGTCGCTCCAATGTTTGCCCAATCAATTTTTCTACTAATCCTTTCGGGTCATTGGTAAAGGTTTTATGATGGCGATTTGCGAGTATGGCATTTAGTGATAGTGCTTCGTGCCCTAGGAGGCGAGACATAGAATAGATGCCAGCCGTTTCCATTTCGAAATTGGTAATGCGTTGATCTACTAGACGAAAGGCTTGCAGTCGATCTAGGAAGTCGGGCATTTCGAGGGAGAGGCGTAGTTGACGACCTTGTGGCCCATAGAAACCAGGGCAAGTGACGGTGATTCCTTTGATAAAATCGGCGGCTACTTGTTGGCGTAGTTTGCTAGAACCTTGTGCGACATAGGGGCGAGTTGGTAAATCAATTGTTTGAAGGGCAGTTTGGAGTGTTTGTTCCTCTTGGTTTTCGTTATAGGCGTAGTACCAGCGGAGGTTATCTAAGCCTACTGCATAGGCAGAGGCTACAAAACTATCGACAGGAATATCGGCTTGTAATGCGCCTGAAGTGCCGATACGAATGATTTGTAGAGCGGTATGTTGGGTTTTGGGAGTGCGGGTGTTAAAATCGATATTGACGAGAGCGTCCAATTCATTGAAGACTATATCTATATTGTCGGTTCCTATGCCTGTTGAAATAACAGATAATCTTTTTCCATTAAGTGTGCCTGTGTGGGTGCAAAATTCACGTTTTTGGACTTTACATTCGATTTGGTCGAAGTGCTTAGATACTTTAGCTACTCGGTCGGGGTCACCTACGGTAATAATAGTGCGCGCTACTTGGTCGGGACGTAGGTTGAGGTGGTATATACTGCCATCGGGATTGAGGATGAGTTCGGAGGCTCCAATAGAGTTCATAAGGCATTATTAAAATGAGAAAGACCACAAAAATACGTATTTTTGTGGTCTTTGTATAGCAGATAGCGTGTATATTATTCTGTCTTATTTTCGACGAGTTACTTTTAAAACAACTCGATTATTATCGCTATTATCTTTGGCGTAGGTACTGCCCAATCGTTCGTGGCGTACTTGTTCGCGGTCAATGCCATTGTCCATCAAATACTTTTGACAAGCATAGGCATAAGTCCCAGATGTTTTATGATCTGTTCGACGATCACCAGAAGCATTCGCATGTCCCATAAAAGTAATTCCTACTTCTGGATAAGCTTTAAGGACTTTTGCTACTTCATCCAATTGCTTTTTAGTCTCACTGTTTAAAGTTGCTCCATTTGCTCCATTAAATTGATCAATGAGGTATTCATTTTTAACCACCCCTTTATCTGCTTTACTTAAATCATTAGCTAGTTTACTAATAATCCCATTAGAAATACCTAGTGAGCTGGCATCTTTACCTTTGGTCATTTCTAAAGCAATATAAGCTCCATCTGCATTTTGAGATAGATTGGTAATATCATCCTCTGATAAGTTGCTAGGCATCGTGTTTTGTATGCGTCCTTCTTCATCAGTGATAACGGTATTTCCACGCGCATCTTTTGTTTTGTTGAGTGGTGACTTTTTAGGAGGGGTATTTCCTGTAGCACCAGGAAGATTGTTTAAACTAGGATCTTTGGGAGCAGTAGGATCAATAATGACACTTCCAACTGGTATTTCAGATTTCTTGTATCGTTTATTTTCAACTTTTCCATCACCTGGATCATTTTCCTCTTTCTTATTTGTTTTCTTGGCATTTGCTTGCCCTTTGTTTTTATCATTTGCCACAGACTTGGTAGCATTTGCATTGTTGTTGGCTGCATTCTTGGATGGTGTAGCCGTTGCTTGCGTTTGTACCTGCGAATTATTAACAGGTGTTGCTTGTACCTGTTGTTGCTCTTTTAAGGCTGTTTTCTGTACGACTCCGTTATGACTAGTAGAAGTGGTCTTGGTTGTTACCTGATTGTTGTTAGTATTCGTAGCCGTTTGGGTATTTGACTTATTATATACTTGGTTGAAAATAAGGAATGCTACTAATGCCAATAGGCATAATCCTAAAATCGGTAACCACTTATTACTCTTTTTTGCGGGTGCAGGAGCTTTGGTATTTGTACTAGTTGTGCTAGTACCTTTTGACTTTACAGACTCATCTGACCATGTTTTGGCTTTTGTAGTAGAACTACTTTGAACAGCTTGTTGGCTGGCCGTACTACTAGTCGTTTTATTATTTCCAATTCGCTGCATATTTTGCCAAACATCCAAATCTGGGATATTGCTAAAACCTAATAGCTCTGCCATCTTTTTAGGTGTCTCTTTTAAGATACCTTCCTTTTGACTAAGTAACTGTTTGGCAAGCTCTTGGTTATTCCATTTGTTATTTTGGTGTTCTTTAGCAATGGTTCCCATTGCGAGCGGAGAGATCATTTGAAGTAATTGCTTCGTATCTTTCGCTTTAAGTCCACTTTCAGCAGCAATTGTTTCGATGACATCTTCTGCTTGGTCGCCAAAGATGTTTTTTACAATTTTTTGTCCTGCTTTAGCATGAGTTTCTGGCACTTCTTTCCCCGAAAATAAGGTAGAAGTCTGTTGCAGTAAACTAGTGTCAAATTTATTGAAGGAGAGTGCTAAAGCTCCCAAATCTGATGTTTGGTTTGCTTTCTGTGCTAGTTTTCCTAGTAAGGTAGGTAGTAAATAGCTAATAGCAGATTGCGTATGAGTTTCTTTTGCATCTAATAAGCCATTTAATTGTGAGGATAGCTTATTATCAAATAGTTTTTGAAGTAGTTGCAATAAATGTTGCTTCATGTTGATTTCTATTTATTGGAATCAAAAAATGAAAAAAGGGATCATTAAGCTTGCTTAATTATCCCTTTCTATATTTCAATTATTATTCCAATTTCAAGTTCGACTAATCACGCCATGCGCGACTCTTAGCAATTTTTATTACTTCTTGGGCATCATCTGCTTTAATTCGCACGATGTAGACACCATTACCAAAGTCATCCGAAGGAATTTCGATACGCTGATCTCCTTCACTTTGGTAAATCTTCATTCGATGTCCAAAAGCATCAAATATTTCTACACTCACATTTTCGGTATCTGTTGGAACTTCGATAATAGCATTACCTCGACCAGCAAGAAAACGATCTGTATTGACGATACGAATGGCATCGATAGGAGCTTGGTTCAGACAGTAATTGACATCTATGAATACAGAATCCGTATAAGTTAGACGGTTGTTCCAATCTTGTACGGTGAGATAGTACCAAGTAGGGCGATCAGGATTAACCATTGGATTTAGAATATCTTTATCAATGACGGAAATACTTGGTTCCCAGAAAATTTCTGCATCTAGTAATTCTACATTATTACCTCCTAATTGAATGGTATCGCCTAAACAAATTACTCGGTTGGCTCCTGCATCAATAGATGTTTCGAGTAAGCCTCTAGCAATTAAAGAGGGAGCGATTTGGTCAAAATGAGCACCATCAAAGACAGTTCTTTCGGTATTAATTAATACATTGGCGGCTGCTTTTAGATTGGTGGTGGAGGTATATTGGTAAAGGGAAGCAAGAGCTAGTAAATCGGTCTTTTCTCTTCCCAAAACCTCCCAAATATCCATGAGCGTTGAACTCCAAACCTCACAATCATTATATTTTTGTCCATTGACATCATCAGGATACCTTTTGTTGCTATTGGCAGATCGTTCGAAACCTAAGTTAGCGGCATCCCAATCAAAAACGACTTCCCATCCATATTCTGATAGATTACGAGAATAGGAAGTAGAAAAATAATCGGCTAATCCTTCTTCTAAGCCTTCGCGTTCTGCGGAGAGGCTTTCATTTCCATTGGCAAAATAAGATAAAGCATGTCCATATTCGTGAATCACTACTTCTGCATCTTCTGCATCATCTATATTTCCAGGGCCATACAAAATACGTGGATTACCTCTATTAGGTTGAAAAACCGAATTGTCATCTCCTAATGGAGTCGTAGACAATGGATCTATACGGATGGATTGAGCTAATTGGGATAAGTCATAATCCAACGCTTGGATATAGTTTTGAAAACTATTGATGTGAAAATAAACGTTGACAAACTCAAAATTATCTTGTGAGCGATCATAATAAAATTCAGGCTTTGTATTGACAGGTGGTTTGGCAATCGGGAAGTTAATATCTTGGAGGGTTAAGTATTTGCTTTGAAGTGAAAAGTTATCATTTTCTAAACATACTTGCATTTCTACTTCATGTAGTTCTGCTTCTAAAGCCGCATTATTTTCATCATCATTATCAATATAATTACCGCCATAAGGTACGCCTGCCGAACTAAGAGGGTTGGGCATAAAGGCATTTCCCTTTCCTGTTACCATAATACAGGCTCGCGCTTCTTCTTCTATTGCTGAAGCTTCCGATTGTCCCCAAAAAGCAGTATAGTCAACAGCATGATCATGTGTACAACTAGTAGCAGGAGCAGCATGTCCAGACTTACAATATAAATCGACAGAACGTTCAAACAGAGAGCTTCCATCTTTATTGATTAAATATTGTGTAATCACAGGATTGCCATCACCAGCTGCTGTTACTTGCATACAGCGTACTGCTTTTTCTTCTGTAGGAAAGAGCAACACCTCCTTTGTTTCTGATTGTGCAGCGATGTCTTTTTTTGCCAAAAAGGTAGAAGTAATCCCTTTTAAATCCGCTGACTTTTCTAGAGTAGAAATCTTAACCTTTGAGACATCATAACTATTTTCAATCACAGAAATTACTTGTCCTTTTTTATCAAGGCTAATTTTTACCTCCGTACCATAGATAGGCAGGTCTTGGTAATACTGTTGAAACGTATAATGAAAGCCATAAAAGCTTTCTACTTCATGGATTAGTTGGAGATGTGAATCTTTATGTTGTAGAAAATCGACGCGCGTTTGTAAATGCGCTTTAATCGTTTTTAAGGAAGGATTATGCCCTAAATGAGGGGTGTCGAAAAAAGCGCGAGCATCTCTATCTTTTATAGTTGTACTATTACTAGCTTCAACAATCAGTAATGGTACAAAAAGGAGAAAGAGTATATAGGTGAATTTTCTCATAGAAATATAGTATGTTCGATAAATAGTTGTTGGGATTGATGACATAGAATATATTAAAAACAGAAAATATGCCACATCTATTAAGTCGTTATTTTAATATGATAAGTTGTCTTAGTAAAGAAGAGAAAATAAGTAGTGTCAAAATGCGACACTAGCTTTTTGATAGACAAGGCGTAAAACGAAGGCGATGCAGCGCATCGGCGAGGCTTTACAACGCAGTATATCGACAAGATAGTCAGCATTATGGTATTAGTTATTTATTCTTCTTTACTTATCGCGTATATAAAAAACGAACTTCTAAGTGATTAATTTTCTCTAATTGATTGATTAATGCCTCGCTTTGACTAGTGCGAATAGTAATATCTATTTGACACTGATTATCAAATGCTTGACGTAAGATTTTTGTTTGCTCTTTTTTCAAAATTTTCATCACCTTATTCATCTGTTCATAAGGATAAACAAGGGTGTAAAAATGCTTAATTTTTTTCTCTATTATGATTGCCTGATTAAAAGCATCTCTCGTAGAAGTTTTATAGGCATTAATTAGTCCTGGAACACCTAACTTTGTTCCTCCAAAATAACGCACAACAATCACCATAATATTACTCAATTCTTTCGAATCAATTTGTCCTAAGATAGGCAAACCTGCTGAACCTGAAGGTTCGCCATCATCATTGGCGCGATAGTGAACTGTTTTATCAATTCCCAAGCGATAAGCATAGCAATGATGTCGGGCTTTAGGATGTTCTTTTTTTACACGAAATAAGAAATCCTTCATCTGCTCTTCATTATAAACAGCTTCGGCATAAGCAAAAAACTTACTTCCTTTTTCACGGTATTCGCCAAGCGAAGGCTCTTTCAATGTATTATAAGTGTCTTTGCTCATTATTTCTGAAATACATTCAATAAATTATCACCAATTGCTTCACTACTGATGCATAAATGTTGCGGCAATGTGGGGGCTTTTATCCCTTCTCTCCAGCAATCTGTTCCTACAAAAACGCGTGCCTCATCCCAATAGTCCCCTGCAATAAATGCCTCCAATAAAGTTTTGCCTCCTTCTACAATAACAGATTGTATTTTGAGGGTATACAAATGCTGCAAAACTTGAGGTATAACATCCTGTTCAAAATCAATAGTGACATAACTCACATGTGCCTTTGGAGAATTGGGTGCTGCTTTTGCGGTAAAAATAACCGTTTTTTGGGGACCCTGAAAAATTTGTAGCGAACTATTTAGAGATAAATGGCGATCTAAGACTACGCGAATAGGATTGCGTCCCTGCCATTCTCGCACATTTAAGTTAGGATTATCAACCGCAGCAGTTGTTGTACCTACCATTATCGCATCTTCAATCGCTCGCCATTGATGACTCAATTTTTTACTCAAGGCATTACTAATCCACTTTTTAGAGGGGGAACTAGGTGCGAAATAGGCATCTTTGGTTTGTGCCCATTTAAGAATAATATAAGGGCGTTTTTCTAGCATATACGTATTGAACCGACGGTTGAGATATTCACTTTCTTCAGTGAGTATATCCGTAATTACTTCTACACCAGCTTCTCGCAACTTCTTCACACTTTGTCCCGCCACTTTGGGGTTGGGATCAGTAGCTGCGATTACCACTTTTTTAAATCCACACTTGAGTAGCAAATCGACACAAGGAGGTGTTTTGCCATAATGAAAACAAGGTTCCAAATTTACATAGATCGTGGAGTGGGGGAGTAAGTGACGCAGATGATCGGGTACGGAAGCAACAGCATTTACTTCGGCATGACCTTGCCCATACTCTTCGTGCCAGCCTTCCCCAATAATGGTATTCTCGTGTACAATTACAGCCCCTACTTGTGGATTGGGGGAAATATTACCTGCTCCTTTTTGGGCGAGTTCAAGACAGCGGAGGATGTAACATTCTGGGATTTTCATAGGTAATGAGTGATTGAGTGATTGAGTGATTGAGTGATTGGAGCGTAACGCCTATTCAATCATTCAGTCAACCACTCATTCACTCATTGTTTTGTGTGAGGGATAGTAGCGATAGCTTGGCGAAATAGAAAGGTAGTGAGACACGACTAGCAGGGCTGACGGAGGAAGACACTGCTAGGCGTATTAGTCGAACCCCTTTTCTAGGAGCCAACTACAAGCGGATAGCCCGACCTTTTCCTGTTCGTTCCTGTTTATGCGTTTACGCATGAATAGGAACGAACAGGAAAAGGTCACACCCCAAAAAATAAAAAGGAGACAGAACATACAGTCCTATCTCCTTCTTCAAATTTACAAAAATAGATTAACTATTCTTTAAGCCTTCACCTTTTTACGTTTCTTATTGCCAGTAGACTTAGGAGCAGCACGTTTTGCATATTGCTCACTTAAATCAACTACAATAGGAGTTGCGATGAAGATAGAAGAGTACGTACCGACAACGATACCCACCATCAATGCGAAAGAGAATCCACGAATAACTTCTCCACCAAATAGGAAAAGAATAAATACCACTAATAAAGTAGTAAGTGACGTAATAACAGTACGACTCAAAGTACTGTTTACCGCTTCATTAATTACTTCTTTTTCGTCGCGCTTAGGATTCAAGTTTAAGTATTCACGGATACGGTCAAATACAACCACGGTATCGTTGATCGAATAACCAATTACTGTTAAAAGAGCAGCGATAAAGTTCTGATCAATTTCAAGTGACCAGGGTACCAAACCAGGCAATAAAGAGAATAATGCCAATAGAATAATGGTATCGTGAACAATGGTTAATACAGCCGCTAGACCAAATTGCCATCTACGGAATCGGAAAACGATGTACATAAAGATACAAATCAATGCGATTACCGTTGCCCAAATTGAGCTTCTCAAAATATCATCTGCAATAGTAGGTCCTACTTTTTGAGAACTTTGTAAGCTATTACTAGTAAACTCTTGATAAGATATATCCCCTAATTTGGGTTTCAATCCATCATACAACTTCTGAGCAACAATAATATCCGATTGAGGATCAGTACTACCAATCAAGTGGCTAGTAGTAATCTTTACTTGGTTGCCATCTCCATATGTTCGTACCAAAGGAGGTGCTTCGAAAGGAGCTGTTAACATATCACGAATCTCACCTGTATTCGCTTCTTGGTCAAACTGAACTACATAGGTGCGACCTCCTTGAAAGTCAACCCCCAATTCAAAACCTCTGATGGCAAATGATAAAAATCCGATAGCAAATAAAACAGCAGCAATGATATATCCTAGTTTACGTCTTCCAACGAAATCAATTCCTAAGTTTTTGAAACGATTTTTACTCCAAGCAGTCGAGAATTTGAAATCACGATCTTTACCAAGCTGCCAGTCAAAAATCAAACGAGTGATAAGGATTGCTGTAAATAAAGAAGAGAAAATACCAATCATTAATACCGTTGCGAAACCAAGTACAGGACCTAAACCGAAGTAGTAAAGGATAATCGCTGTAATCAAAGTCGTTAAGTTCGCATCAATAATCGCTGAGTAAGATTTGGTATACCCATCTGCAATCGCTTTACGGACACCACTACCTTTGCTCAACTCTTCCCTTATCCGTTCAAATATGATCACGTTAGCATCTACCGCCATACCGACCGTCAGTACGATACCCGCCATACCAGGTAAAGTCAATGTAGCTCCTAAGGATGCCAATACTCCAATTACGAAGAACAAGTTAAGAAGTAGGGCTAAATCAGCAATAAAACCACTATTGTTATAGTAGAATACCATGAAGAACAACACAATTAAAAGACCCGCACCCAAAGATAAAAGTCCATTTCTAATTGATTCTTGTCCCAAAGAAGGACCTACAACCGCTTCTTCCACAATACGTGCAGGAGCAGGAAGTTTACCCGCTTTTAAGATATTTGCTAAATCTTGTGCCTCACTCATGGTAAAGCTACCCGTAATTTGAGAACGTCCACCAGGAATAGGATTTTGAATAACAGGGGCAGAATATACCGCATTATCCAGTACAATCGCTACACATTTCTGTACATTCGCTTCGGTTACTTTAAACCACTTACGCCCCCCCTCACTATTCATATTCATCGAAACAACTACATTCTGTTGTGCGTCAATATCCTGACGAGCATCGTCAATTACATCTCCACCCAAAGCAGGCTTCATGCCGCTAGGCTTCGAACTCTTGATACCATAAATATTAAATGCCTTTTCACCATCATTCGTATCAAAAGGCTTATGCCCCAATAAGAACTTCGTATTCAAAGGTCTAAAAATCTCTTTGACTTCGGGCATTGCCATATACTCATTCATCTTAGACGTATCCTTCGCATACACAATACCTACCACCGCTGGATTTCCAATTTGGCGGCCATTCACAGGACGAAACGTTTCTAAGAAAGGATTCAGACCCGAAGAGACAGAAGTAGAATCACCATCTTCACCTCCCAAAAGGCTCACATCTTCTTCCTCTTCGTCTTCCGTATCTGCATTTAAAGCAGCTTCTTCAGCCGCTTTCAAAGAGCTAGAATCACCTGCTGCCAATGCCACAGAGTCAATCTCTATTTTAGCAGGTGCTGGTTTTGCCTCTTTTTTGGGCTTTTCTGCTTCTTCCTCAAGCCCTAGTTTATCTTTAACTACCTTATTTGCCTCTGCCATCATCGCATCTAAGTCCTGACTATATTCATAGGTTTCCCAGAACTCTAATTGAGCAGTTGCTTGTAATAATTCAGCTACTCGATCACGATCATCTACACCTGGTAATTCAACAGTAATTCGACCCGTTGACTCATCTAAACTGATATTTGGTTGTGTTACTCCAAACTTATCAATACGAGCGCGTAAAATATCGTATGTACGCTTAATAGCGTCCTTTCCTTCCGAACGAATCAAGTCTAAAACTTCCGCGTCTGGAGTACTTGGTGTAATATTTTTGTCTTGTAACTCTGGTGTGTTAAAGATCGCTGCCAACCGCTTATTAGGGTCTAAAGCTTGGAAAGCCGCCCCAAATAAAGTAATGTAGTCGGCATCATTACTCTTTTGCATTTCGCGAGCATTCACCAATGCTTGAGTAAATGTTGGGTCTTTGCTATCGTTCGACAAGGAACGGATCATGTCTTCTAGTGTCACTTGAAGAACCGCACTCATACCTCCTTGAAGGTCAAGTCCTAAGTTCAACTGGCGTTCTTTCACCTCATTGTAAGTATATCCCAACAATGGGTACGCCGACTTGTTAGACACAGAATCCAAGTATCTCCTCTTGTGCTTACGAAGCTCAAACTTTTGCTGATCTTCTGTTAAGTCTGCTATGCCTTGAGTTTGTTCTTCTGCAAATGCATTTGCCTTTCCATCAACTCGGTTGGCGAAAAAGGTAAATGATAGTTGAAACAAACAAACTAAAATCAACGCAATAGCAAAAAACTTCACTAATCCTTTTGCCTGCATGTTTGAAGTAAGTTTAAAAAAATTCTGTAATTAATAGGATAATAGTAAATAGCTTAAATTAATGTACAATAAAGGAGAAATTGCTATTTTACTATTACAATGTCAAAATTGAGTGCAAATATAGCGTATTATTCGATTGATTCATAAAAGGACGCGTAATTATTTGGGCGTGTCCCCACTTTCCGCCCGTTCATACGTCATCGCATGAACTTCAGGTGGTAGGCGGAAAGTGGGGTCGGGCTATTCGCTTGTAGTAGGCTTATACCCGCTTGTTCAGCATAATCCTAGCAGTGTCTTCCGCTGTCAGCCCTGCTAGTCATTGCTTCACAAAAGCGGCTACTTCGCCAAGCTACCGCTACTATCCCTCACGCGATCCCATGATTGGATGACGGAATGACTGCATGATTGGATGGGCGTTACGCAGAAATATTATTTTGTTTTTTTGAGAGAAAACTTGTTTTCTCACTTCAGATGATTTTTCTTGTGTAATCACCCAATCACCCAATCACCCAATCACCCAATCAC
>JAHDHP010000134.1 GCA_020631245.1 Bacteroidota bacterium
GCCAATGGAACACAATCAGGGGTCACAGCAGGAACCTATACTTCTGAAGAGATAGAAAACGGAATCTATAGTATCGTAGTAGTTAGTGAAGTAGATCCAAACTGTCGAAAAACCATCACAGGTGTCGTAGATTGTTTTGTCTGTGATTTATCAATTACAGGAGTTGTCCAAGACTGTTTTAATAATATTGGCACTGTATTAATTCCTAGCTTCACAGGTAATGGAACATTTACTATTGATTTAAATAATGGAGACTATATTATAACGGAAGTAAAAAGCGACTCGTTAATCCAAATTCCATATTGGGACTATCCGAATCCAAGTAACTACATCATTACAATAACAAGTGAGCAAGACCCCCTTTGTTCGGAAACGATTGCTGAATACATAGATTGTGAAGAAACCATTAATCCGCCTTGTGATCTAGAAGCTAATATATCAACGGAATGTATTGATTCAGAGTCATACAACATAATTGTAGATGTTGAAATAGGTGATTTAGGTTTTAACCTCTATGAATCTCAAACGCAGACAAATATAGAGCTTGACTCTTCAGGGATGTATGTCATAGGCCCCATCCCGAATGGAGCATATAGTGTTGAAATTAGCAATGGTGATTGTGAACAAAGTTTTGAAGGCTTTCAAGATTGTTCCACAGATACACCTTGTGATATTGCCGTTTCCTATGAGACGCGTTGTATAAATTTAGAGGAGTATGAGGTCATCGTAAATATTGTAGGCTCTGATGTATATACCATCAATGATGGGATAAACTCACCAATTACTGGACAAACTACAGGCGAAATAATCGTGGGACCCTTTTCAAGTACTAATCTATTCCAAATAGAAATATATAGTGAGTCAGATCCAAATTGTGGCTTATCTATTGGAGGAGAAGCCCAATGTGATCAAGGTTGTGATTTCTCTGTTAGTTCAGAACTAAATTGTCTAGAAGATAATGCTGGTTTTATGCTTTTATTAAATATAACAGGCAACGATACCTATGCAATTGATGATGGGACAGGTAATATATTGACAGGTATTACGCAAGGTGAAATAGAGTTAGGACCTTTTCCAAATGGATTGTATGAGGTGACTGTTAGTAATGAAATGAATAGCTTTTGCTTTCAAGAAATTATAGGAAACTATGATTGTGGAGGAGTGGTAGATTATTGTGATGTAGAGATAGAAGTTTTTGAAGAATGCAATGAAAATAATATCGAAGTAACAGTGATAGTAACAGGTAGTGATATATATGATTTGTTCTTTTATTATAATTTAGATAACCAAGTGCTTTACAATATCTCTGCTGGCACATATAACTTTGTTACCGAGAAGAATTCGAATAATGTAGATAATTCAGGAACTGTTAGAGCTGTCAATGTAAATAGTTATAATTGTTCTACAGGAGTATATCGTAATTTTGTTTGTGAGTGTGATTTGAATATGAGCTTAGCTTTGATTTGTGAAAATACTCCAACAGGAAATATCGAAGTAACAATTGAAGGAAGCGATACCTATAATATTTTTGTTCAGGGAGATTGGTATTATGATTGGTTTGAATCTTCTCTTTTTCTAGAAAATGTTCCAGCAGGAACTTATGTAATAGATCGTCCATATTGGTTTGTTAGTTCTGTTGTTGTTGAAAGTGTAGATAACGCTAAATGCTCATTAGCAGGATCAACCGCTGAAATTTGTCCTATTACTTCTGATTGTGATATTCAAGTGAATACAACACCTAAATGTATTGATGGTGATTTGTATATAGCGTTAAATATTATGAGTAATGGGATATATACTTATATGGATCATGAAGGAAACTTTATAGAAGGACTTACTTCGGGATTAAATACAATTGGACCTATTTATGAAGATCGCGAATATGGAGTTTTGTCATTTATTCTCTATGATGAAACGAGCGAAACTACTTGTTTTATTGATCATTTTATCAATTTAAACTGTTCTCAGGAATGTGACCTGCAAGTAAGTTATGAAGAGTTTTGTGAACAAGATAGTTATTATATTGAGGTGACCATCGAAGGGGAAAGTAATTATGTCATTCTAGAAGGATCTAATGAAATAGAGGTGCCTGCGGGTACTTACCTTTTTGGACCTTATGAGCCTAATAACCAATTATTTTATAGCTTGGAAGTATATGAAAAACCAGAAGGTATAGACTACTATCCTTATTATTATGAGTGTTATTACTACACTATACTTCAAGCATATAGTTGTGGAGAGGAAATAATTTGTGATCTTGACGCCTCCATAAATATCCTCTGCGATCCTCAAGGTCAATCCTATCAAATAGATCTGTCAATGACAGGTGGAAGTGGTACTTACATAGTCACCGAAGCCATCACCAATACACAATTCGAAGTCGAAAACAATGGAGAAGAACTAATCTCTATCGGCCCCTTCGAAAATGGACCCTATGAAATATTCATTCAAGATAGGAAGGTAGACAATTGTTTTAAAGAACTCAACGGCTCCAATTTCTGTGTAGACCCTTCTACCTGCGATTTAGAAGCTAGTTATAATATCATTTGCAATGCCGAGGAAAAAGGATGCATCATTGATGAAAATGGAGACTATTGTTTAAGTATCAATATTACAGGAAATAGTACTTATTCACTATTCAATCAAGAAGGAACATTACTAGTAGATTCCTTACAAAATAATGATGAGTGGATTGTTTCAGGTTTTAAAGACAATGAAGTATATCAACTTACACTTGTTGATAACCTGAATGCTTCTTGTTCACAAATAATAGAAGGAGTCTATGATTGTAATCCTGATGTTTGTGATCTCAATGTTACACTACAACCAAGATGTATAGCTGAAGATATTTATGTGATAGATGTTACGGTTATAGGTAGTGGTAATTATTATATTTTAGGATCGGATGATATTACCACTTCTATTGTAGATAATGTACCTGCTGGAACCTATCAACTAGGGCCATTTACAGAAACAAACTATTATACGGAAGTAGAAGCAAAAGATATATCCATTGATTGCTATGAATATAATTATGGAGGAATGTCTTGTGAAACCTATTCCGAAGATCCAATTCCTTGCGATGTAAACCTTGCCCTTTTAAGCAATGAATGTAATAGTGTAGGAGACTCCATTACACTTACCTACCGTGTACAAGGCTCAGATATATATGATATTTATATAGGAGTCCTTCCGCCGTTTGGCGATTTTAACCCCAATGAAGGTTTTGAATTATATCAAAGTAATATTGCAAATGGATCAGTCGTAGAAATAACCTTACCCGTACCCGCCAATATTGACTTTGAAGCAGTTGGTGTTGTTGCAGCTAGTGTCAGTGATGAAACTTGTTATACCATTCAAGGAGGAAACCTCGTATCTGAAAAAGCTTGTGACGAAAATTGCCAAATTGGTTACGAAATTAGATCCACTTGTAACGAAGATGGTTCCTTCAATTTGGAAGTCGAGCTATTTGATGAAGGTGTTTTTACAGTAATGCTTTCAGAAGGTATTTTTCTTCCTGGTGGAGAAGGAACCTCATTTAGTGTAGATGGCCCAGGAGTTTTTGAAATCGGTACTTATTCTATTGAAAGCTATGTCGTTTGGATTGCCCTTGGAGATCAATTTGGTAGTAATATTTTTACTTCAGAATGTTTTGTAGAATACAAAGGATTCAACTACTGCCTACCAGCAGAAACAGGAGGATGTGATGCAAACTTAAGCTTTTCACATACCTGTATTGAGGGAGAATTTGCTTCATTCGTAATTTTTGTGACAGGATCTGATACGTATAATTTATATGGAATGAATGGAGAACTTATTGAAGAAAATGTAAGTGGTGATAGTAATACATATATTACATATTCTATTGCACTGGATGACTTACCGGGTGACCTAATGTTTTTTAATATAGTTAGTACAACGAACCCATTTTGTGATATTAGAGTCAGTGCGCCCCTTGGCTGTGACCCTTCTAGTATTTGTGCAGATCGCCAATTTTTTGTGACAACATTTGCCCGTTGTAATGATGATGGTACCTTTTATTTGGATATAGGTATAGTAGCAGACAACCCTGATGATCGATTTGATATTTGGGATGATATAGATTTTGGTTTTTCAGGAGTGCCATCCACGGAGCCAATTCTTACTGACCTAGAGCAAGGAATATATAGATTAGGCCCTTATGAAGGAGAACAATACGGAATATATGTAGGAAACTCATTGGTAGAATTTTGCGGCAAAACAATAGTAGGAAATATAATTTGTGAAGAAATAGAAGGATGCAATATGAATATGGAGGTATATCCAAATTGTATAGTTGGAGGAGATTATGTATCTCTTAATGTGTCAGTATTTGGACCAAGTATCTATTCGATCTACAGCGAATCAGGTGAATTATTAGCAGATGGACTTGTAGAAGGTAATATTTATCAATTAGATAACCTATCCGAGGAATATCTAAGTGAAATGGAGGCGTTAAATCTAGGTATCTTTACATTAGTCGATGAAGTCAACCCATCATGTATGCAAACTCAAACTATTCGACTGGTATGCCTTAAAGATCAATTGTGTAAGGATCTAGATAAAGCACAAGTAAAGACGAATTGTAATCCTAATGGAACATACGACTTGGAACTTCTGCTTCAGATTTCTATGGATACAGTTGTTTTTTTCAACGTATGGACAGAATTTGAAATTGATTTTGAAACAGGACATTTCAACCCTATAGGAGCACCTATTCTAGAAAATATAGTAGCTAGTAACTATATTTTTGAATCACTTACAGGTGACTATTCTTTTTTCGTAGCTCCTGTTGGACATAACCAATGTGGGGTGGTTATAGAAGGAACCACAGCATGTAATATAACAGAAACACCCACCTGCGACTTAAAGGTCGATTTCTCAGCAGCGTGTATCAGTGATAACGACTTCATGTTAGAAATAGTCATTGAAGGAAATAGTACTTACGATATATTTTATGGAGAAATCAATGATTATGGTATTCAGCCCATTTTAAATGTCCCTGCTGGTACTTATACCATGGGACCTTTTCCAGAAGGATACAATTGGTTTTCTTTTTCAGTATATGATAAACAATTTAAAGACCTTAGTTGCTACGGATTTTACAGTAGACATATCTATTGCCCTACTCAAACTGCACCTATCTGCAACCTCGAAGCAAATGCAGAAACCACATGTTTAGAGAATGGACAATACGAAATAAACCTAAGCATTCAAGGAGATGGAAATTTCAGTATTATTTTCGATGGGCAAACGACTTCTGGAAATACAGCCGGAAATTACACATTAGGACCAATAGATGCACCCAATTACAATATCGAAATTACACGAAATGATATTAATGAACCTTGTTTTACAAACATTTCTGGAGCTTCCAATTGTGAAGACAATACACAAGCTACTTGTGAATTGCTAATAGAAAGCGAAGTGCAATGTATCAATGAAAGCCAATTTAATATCCAACTTTCCATAGATGGACCAGATACCTACACCATCTATAATCAGGGCGAAATACTACTTGAAAACCAAGCAGCAGGTTTGCAAGAACTAGGGCTATTCACCAATGGAGTATACAACATAAAAGTAGTGAGTGAGCTAGATAATACCTGTGTACGTACTTTCTCTGGAGTCAAAGATTGTAGCCCTCCAGACCCTTCCTGTGATATAACCGTCACACAATTAGAGCCAATATGTATCAGTGCCGATTCCATACAAGTGCTACTTGAATTTACAGGAACAGGAACATTCACCCTACAAAACGAGATAACCCAACAAGTCATATTCAACGAACTAGAAGCAGGATTATTCACCCTCCCCAGTTTACCCAAAGGAGAATATCAATTAAAATTGATCAGTGAAACCAATCCAGCTTGTTTTATTAATCTTGAAAGTCGGGAGAATTGTAGCGATCAATTCCAATGTGATGTAAGTGCAACAATAGAAGCAACTTGTGTTAATGAAGAAACACTTGATGTCTTATTAACTATTAGTGGTTCGGGAATATACACGATTATAGATGAAGCCAATAACCCTCTTTTAACCAGTATTGAAGAAGGCGATTACGAATTACAAGGATTGAACAATGAGTACCTTACTATACTTCATGATCTCAATCAGCAATGTGAAATCAGAATACCTATCTCTCAAGATTGCCAAACAGATACGATAGATACAGGACTTCCCATTGCCATTGGAAACATCGTTTTCCTAGACGAAAATCAAAACGGAATTTGGGACACCAACGAATCAGGAATAGGAGAGGTAACTATTACACTCTATAATATGAATGATGAGGAGGTAGCCACCACCACAAGTGATGAAACAGGCTATTACCTTTTCGATGATATACCCGCAGGAAGTTACTACATCATTGCCGAACTCCCACGTGGATACACCAGTGCCCCACAAGATCAAGGCAACGACGAACTAATCGACAGCGACATCAACAATCAAGGAATGTCCGATATGTATAGCTTCCTCGAAGGAGAAATGTATCTAGGCTTAGGAATAGGGATGTTCCCCAATCCAATTTGTGAAGCTGTAGAAGCAGAAGTCCAACCCCGTTGTTCATTTGACAATCCAGGGTATTACTTCCTCGACATTTCCCTCAGTGGAGGCGAATACCCTTATTTTATCACCACCAGCAATGGACAATCTATCGAAGTCCTTAACGACAAAGCAAGCATAGAACCCATTGGCCCCATCAAAGAAGGCGAAAAATGGTGGGTTGATGTAACCGATCAAAACAATTGTAGCTTTGGACAATTCAAAGGAGATGCCGTTTTTTGTGGTAAACTAGCTGTAGATCTACTCAGCTTCGAAGGGGAAGTCAAAAAAGAAGGAAACCTACTCACATGGACAGCCGCTTCCGAATACCAGCACGATTACTACGAACTACTACGTTCACCCGACGGAATCAACTTTACATCCATTCACCAGCAAAAAGGACTAGGAGCCAATAATGCCCTACAACAATACAGTCATCTCGACAAAGAAGCTCCGAATGGCATCAATTATTACCAATTGAAAATGGTTGATGAAAATGGAAATATAAGCTCTTCCAACGTCATTAGTTTACTACGATCCGAAGAAAGTTTTGCCATCATCCAAGTATTCCCAATCCCTACAAGTGATATATTAAAGGTGCAATTTACTAGCTCAAAAGCGTCAATGGTGCAATGGGAAATCTTTGATATGACAGGTAGAAAAGTAGCCGAAAAATCTGTCAATGCGATTCTTGGAATAAATGAATATAGTATTAATGTAAGCAACTACCCCGTTGGAGCATATATCCTGTCTCTAACAAATGAAGAAGCAACACATAATACCAAATTCATCAAACAATAATGATTTGTTGGGCGTGCCCCCAAAGCATCTATTTTCGCCCGTTCATGCGTCTTCGCATGAACACCTGGTAACTAACATGCGTCCTCGCATGAAACAGACGAAAATAGAAGCAATTGGGGTCGGGCTATCCGTTTGTAGTTGGTTCATAGAAAAAGTGTTCCACTACACTTCAGTGCGTCTTCACTCCGTCGTTCAGCCACCCTTCAGTAAGTGTCACTACTTTTCTATTTCACCAAGCTACCACTACTATCCCTCACGCAAATTCCCCTCCTCGGAGGGGCTAGGGGTGGGTTCAAGACTAGATGATGCCCCAAAAGGTGGCGGCATTATTGTAGCCCCGAAGGTGGCGATATTATTTTAGCCCTATTATGGAGGACAGAAACACAAAGCTCAACATGAAGAATCAAATACTACTAATATTATTGCTCCTTTGTTTTATCAGTTGTTCTGATGAAAACAAAACAGATGCAGACCTACTAGAGAGAGACAAAAAAGAACTCAACGACAACTTAGCCTCCTACAAAGTTAGCTCCTATAAATTTGGTAAAATTTTAATTAGAGCATCCGTAGAAAAAGATACCATCTCCGCTGAATTTCAATCATTTAAGGCAGACCTAGATAGACTGTCCGATATAATAATGAAGTATGATTTTGAAAACGGAGAGAACCTATCCCTATTAGATTACATTACGATCTATCGGGATTATAAAAGAATGGAAAGCTTCATCATGAAAACAGATGAAGATATATTTCCTACTTTAAGCGATGCCTTAAATATAGCATACGGAGATTCTACAAGCAAAAAGAGACCTTTTTATACAGGAAAAGAAAAAGAGTATGTGCAAAATATGGAACATGCCGTGTTAAGTGCTATGGTTATTTTAAGCAAAGATTTAGGGAAACAAGTGTCTTTGTATGAATGCTCAAAGACCAAACCTGACTTACTTCCTGATTCTGAAACAAAAACCTTATTACAATATTTTAGAGGCTTTTTGTTTTTCGAAAAAGGCTTATATTATTTATCAGAAGATGAAATTTCAAGGAATATTGATTGGCTAAACAACAATAAAAATGTAGACTTAGAACTAACTAAAACCGTGTTTCAATGGGGCAACTTAGATAATAAACAAGCCCATATAGGCTTACACGCTTTTAATCATTTATTCCGAGGATTTGATAGACTCATGATGGATCGAGAAATTGACCACGAACGTGCCCTAGCGGATTTTGAAGTGTTTTTGGAAGACTCCAAAAAGATAGGAATAGACAATGAAATTACCTGGTCAATCGAGACCTATTTGTATTTGATGAATGAGAAAAACGAAAAAGCAATTACCTCATTAACAAAATTAAAATCAAGTAACCTGCTTTCCACAAGGGAGCGAAAAAGCATAGATGAATCTATTGAGTATTTAAAAAATCGAGAACCCGGAAAGGTATTAAACGGATTTTATGATAGATACTTTTTAGGAAAAATTGCCACAAAATACATGTTGTCTATTTTAGCACAAGTAGACTGGAAAAAAATAATGGAAGAACAGGAGGTCCCTTATACAGAAGAGATGTTTACAAACATAGAGCGATTTAAAGATTTTGTAGACCACTTAAATCAATACGCCAGTAAAGAAAAGTTGAAGGAGACAGGAAAAGACCTCAAAGATAAAGGCACAGAAGTAGGAAAAGACCTTTGGGAAAAAGCCAAGCAATTAGCTGAATAAGTACATGTACCTACAAAATTAATGCTATTACACACTAAGTACTTAGACAAAAGTTTTTCCACAAAACTATTTTTATTACGCACTGCTAAACTCCCCTCCTCGGAGGGGTTGGGGGTGGGTCAATACACACTACAATGTCGAATAATTTATGTCCAAGTGCTTTCCTCTTCTCCTCTTATTTTCATCCATTACTAACACTCTCTCCACTGGTTTCGTTTTTTGAAGAAAAGTAAAACGACTTACTTTAAAGGTCAAATGCTTCTTTACAATCTTAAAAATAGTACCTACAATATTGGAAAAAGAAGCAGGAATAATAATCGGCATCCCCTCCCCACGTTCAAAATCAATATCTTGACTCAAATAATACTGAATATGCTTTTTATCCGATTGTTTCATACGTTGCCGTTGTTGTTCGGAAACTAAAAGCGAAGGTCCTCCCACAAATTTGACTGTTTCTGAAGTACAAGACAATTCTTTATGGAATAGCTCCGAGTATTTTTCTAATACAGGCAGTAGTTCCGTTGGAATAGGAGCATCAATATGAGGATAAAGCTTCCAAGCAATATCGGCAACAGCATGGTAAGAAACAGGATTTATGGAGCTAGAAATCCAGTACACATTACCTCTACTGGCAAGGAAAGTAAAGTCTTTGAAAAATTGAAGCATGGCTCGCAAAATCAAACCTTTGCCTCGATAAGCAGGTGCGATACTAATGGATGTATTGAAGAAAGTAGTCGGTTTTCCTTTCTGCTCAAAGGTATAGTATTCAATAGTAAAAAAACTAGCGACTTTACCACAACTTGTTTCGATCACATAATAGGCTCGCTCTAATTCAGAAGAACCAAAAGAAAATTTATAAAAGCCCTCTTTATCAGCATTTGCAATCGAATGTTTGCACA
Organism: Bacteroidota bacterium; assembly: GCA_020631245.1. Taxonomy (GTDB): domain Bacteria; phylum Bacteroidota; class Bacteroidia; order Chitinophagales; family UBA2359; genus JAHDHP01. Next base: position 9,983 of record JAHDHP010000134.1, read on the forward strand.
CCTCATATAAGCGGTCGATCCATTGTGTTTGTTCGTCAGTAGATAAATTAAAAAAGTCTAAACGGTTTACGGTAAATTTTGCCATTTCTAATGTGTTATAATGTGATTGAGTTAATGATTAATTCTATCACAATATTACTGGCAAAACAGAAGAGGAACTACTACAAAAAAAATGGATTTCCGTGTATTTTGAGGATGTAAGGGAGGGAATACAAGAGGGTTTGTGTTATTAATGCTTTGATAGTTAGTTATTTATGTTTGTGTTGCTTGCCTTTTTTTTCCGCTAAAATACGCTTCAGCCAAAGACTGAAATTTGTCGTGGGAATCACCAGCAAAGACGCTGGGAAGCTCCGTCGGACGATAATCGTAAATCGTTCAATCGTCTTTTGCATTATACCTTTGCAAAAGCAATAGATTATGTATAATGAAGGATAAAAGTACTTCCGTCGGACGTCGCATCGTAAATCGTCGCACGTTTTTCGCGTGAGGGATAGTAACGATAGCTTGACGAAGTAGAAAAGTAGTGACGCTTCGACTAGCAGGGCTGACGGAGGAAGACACTGCTAGGCGATGTAGCGGAACACTTTTTCTACGAGGCAACTACAAGTGAATAGCCCGACCTTTTTTGCCAATCAACCTGTTAGGTTTGTTGTGACTACCTAAACTTTATTGTATTACCAAACTTCAACCTGACAGGTTTTGATTGGCAAAAAAGGGCACGCCCAACAACTAATTAATAATCACCTTATGGGTATATGATTGCTCTTTATTATCTGTAAATTGAAGCAAATACACACCCGCTTGAAGAACAGAAGGAATCAGTAAATTATTCCTACCTTTTTGTAAGGCTTGCGGACTACTAATCGTTCGCCCTAGTAAGTCAACCATTTGTACCTTTATAGCTGAGTTAGTAGACAATTCGATATTTATTTGATTGGTCGAAAAG
>JAHDHP010000135.1 GCA_020631245.1 Bacteroidota bacterium
GAAAACGCATTCTATCTTTTTGGGTATGGATATTGCGCATTTCAGCTACATAACTACCGACAAGCGGGTTATTTTTACTTATATCATGAATCATTAGTGGTAGTTGATAATTGTGAACAATAACTTTGGCTTGGTACTGTTGTTATTGATATGAAATTACTAATTTTGCTGAATCTAATCGTATAAACTGCAACCATGTCCTTCCCAACTGAGCCTATTAACCAAATCATTGCTGACTTTCGCTTGTTGGAAGAACAACAAAAAGAAAACACTTTTCCTCTGACTTCGTTTTATGGCTACTTGTTAAAGTTGACTCAAAAGTGGCAACTACAAGCAGCTACTCATCCTGAAGTTCATTTGGTTGATCCTAAACAAAAGATAGCAGTTAAAATCCATTTTGAAAGTAGCATTTCTCTTATTAACAGTGGTATCGATCAGTTTGTTAAATCAAAACTGTATCAGCAGTACGATTCTTTATATGTTATTCTGCCTGGTGAAAGACAAAATTATGGTTTTATCTCTTTTAGTAATCGTACCAAGCGCAAATTTGATTTTGACAAAGATAAGCATATCATTACACATGAGGACTTACTTTCTATCATAAAAAATGGAAAAGCGGATTTACAGGAAGAGTTATGTATTTTGTTTGATAATTCACTGAGTAAAGCTGCTCCTGTTGATGTAGCTACCGAGGAACCTTCTTCTGTTGGTAGCTCCAAAAAATCGACTAGTAGTGTTACTGCTAATGCGCTTGCTGCCATTGCAAAAAGGCGTGCTTCTGCCCCTCCTTTTGCCATCCAATACCAACTAAGCAAGGCTTGTACGGATTTGCTTCCTATGGATTTATTAGGACTTCGTTCTATTCGCAATTTTGGGGCTTACTTTCATACTAGCACCTACTATAATACTTTATCACAGCTTATTGGAAAGCAGCCGTTTATTTTGGTAACAGGTCGTTCTTTATCGGGTAAAACGAGAAGTATTTTACAGGCACTTCAAAAGCTGGAAAATACGATCTTACTCGTTCCTTCTATTTTACATCTTCGAGAGAAAATGCCCTTGCCTCCAGCTAAAAAGGGGCAACAATTGATTGTTTTATTGGATCAACTAAGTGATTACTTTCGCTGGTATAACCATAAGTATCAGCTAATTAATAAAATGATTCATTTTTATTTGCAAAAGGGGATTCCTGTCATTGCCACTTGTACGAGTGGTCATGAACGACAAACGGTAGCCGATTTTATCGATCCTGTTTTGTTAAATAAATGCATGGAGCTTTATACACCTGATATTAGTTATGATGACATTTTGGAGTTTCAGGCAGAGGTGGATCAACGACTGAACTTTGATAGTTTTGATGAAACCATTGGTTCTCTATTTCTAGATATTCCACTTGCGAAGAAACAATTTGAGCAATGGAAAAGTGTCGATGCTTCTAATGACGAAATTGCTGCGAGTCAGGTAATGGAAAGTTTACAATGTATGCATTTTGCGGGTTGTTGTCATGGCTTCCCAATGGTTTTTAGTCAAGAGAAAGCGCGAGACTTTACCCAGCGTTTACTTGCTCGCAAAATTAGTTTGAGTAAATGGAATGCGGCTTTGGATCTACTCAAAAAACTGGATTGGATACGTTTTGATGAAGAAACGATTACAACAGATGCTGCGTATCTAAAACAAGTCGTTTTGCCTGATTATACACCACATAAAACTCGGCAAGAAATATATCGGGTGTTTGATAAGCCTGCGACACAAACAGCTAATGACTTTTTTAGTAAAACCTTTGATATTGCTCTCTCTATTCATCAAGCGCGAAATTATCAGGATGCTGATGAAATTTTCTTTGGGCTTTCAGAGCGAAAAATAAAAATACATACGGCTGTATGTAATGCTTTGCTTCGTAAAACAGAAACTTTTGAGCAAGCAACAGTCGTTTTTAAATGGATGCAGAAAAAGAAGGTTGCTGGAAATTTATTGAGTTATAATACCTTACTTTCTCGTAGTGATACTTATCGAATGGGGCGCGAGGTGTGGAAGGAGATGTTGTCGCATAAAGTGGTGCCGAATACTTATAGTTATACCTTATTATTGCACCTTACCGAAACAGAGGAGGATGCACATGAAACCTTGTCAAAGATGTCTCCATCGGGGCTTGCTCCAACGATACAACATTATAATATTACCTTCCAAAAAACAAAGACTTTTAAAAAAGGGCTGGTTCTACTAGAACAATTACAAGCTCAAGAACTCGCTCCTAGTGCTGAAATTTTTGCACAGTTGATTTACTTGGCTCAAGATAAGGAAGATGCATTCTTATTATTGGATGCCATGCAAAAAGCGGGCTTGCCTTTGGATGCGGATATTTATTTTCACTTGACACGAAAAGCGAATAATTTTAAGGAAGGAATGCTGTTTTTGCAGCGGATGAAACAGGAGGAAATCGCTCCTAATGAAATGGTGGTGGCTGCTATTGCACAGCATGTTTCGGATTTTATGGAGGCAAGTGAATTATTAGAGACAAGTAGTATTCCTATTTCTCAGGAAATGATGGAGCATTTGATTTTGCAGATGAAAGATTATGACCAAGCCAAACCTCTTTTTTACAAAATAACCCGTCTTCAATTAACTTTTAGTTTACCTATCATTAATCACCTTTTGTCTTTGGCTCCTGATTATGCGGCTAGTCAGCCTATTCTTGATAAAATGAAGCAACTGGAGATTGTTGGTGATCAAGAAACCTATGCTTATTTGCTACCAAAGGTGACAGACTATGAGGCGGCATTAGCCTTATTGGAAGAAATGAAAGTAGCGGAGATTCAACCTAATTCGGCTGCTTTTCAATCACTTTTTGCGCTGGCTCCTACCTATGAGGCTGTGATTTTTCATCTCCAAGCGTATAAAGCCATTCCGTTACCACTTGACGATTCTATGCTTGGTATTATTACCAAAGCATTAGCGAATCAGGAACAGGTATTTATTGATACCATGCTTCAAGATGCCAATATCGATTTATCCGATATGGATTACCATCGTATTTTTGTAGAATTGCTTCCTCAAATAACACAAGAGCCATTCTTTACACAGTTGGAGGAAACTATTTATAAAGCAGATTCACTTATACTATTATACACGAAAAAGTTAATTCAATTGGGTAAATATCGAGAGGCTTCTCGAATTTTGGAAGAAATGGATCAAAAATCAGAAGATTATTACCTCCTCAAAGATGAAATGCCCTTTAATTTTTAGGGATGTTAGACAAAATAAAACAGTTACAAGAAAAATGGAGTTACAATCTCTTCATCAGTAACTTGATTGTTTTACTTCTTTTTTGCGCGCTTTCCTTAATAGCTACATTTAATGGGGCGAATATCCTTTTTTATGTCCTCTACCCTCTTATTCCTTTGATGCTAATTCCACTTGTCCTCTTTCTTATTGGTACCATTGGTTTGCTATACCACATATATATCATTTGGTTTTCAAAAACTTAATTTTGCCCCTCCTCATTCAAACCCCAATCATAATCCATATGTTCAATTGAGGCACCGTCTTTTATCTTTGTTGCTGCATATTTATTTAGAAAAGAAACTAATGATCCTTTCTTGGTAAAATCGCCTTTAAACCAACTAAAAATTTTGGAAATTTCTGCTTTGTCAGCTGTAATTTTATTCTTCTTTGGATTGTTGATAAAGGAAACTGCAAGACTATCAAGTTGTTGATCCATCTTATGTGCTTCGAATGCTTCTGGAGCAAGATTAGGACAGGATATAGAGGCACAATTAATTCCAAAATGAATGCGAGGATCATCAAAATGTTTTCTCAAAATATTGTGTTCGATATTGTTAAGGTCATATGTTTGTCCCTCAATTTTAATAAACTTTATATCCCAGGGAGAGCTTATAAAAGGGATATTAAGTCCTTTTCCAATGTTTTTAATACTTTCTACTGGATAGTTTTGGACAATTAAATCAACGGTAAATGCATTATAGACATTCATCCAATAACTTTGCTGTTCGGCAGCCGACCAGTTTTTATCATTGGGATGATTTTTTTGAAGTAGCTCTAGGTATTGATTGAGAAGCGCGCTATCTGCTTTAAAACCTTTATAATCGACTAAGCCAGATGGCTTGACGTGTTTTTGAAGCAGACTTGTCCATGTTTCGTGGGTAATAGGAATAGCGTTAGATTGAATTTTGGGAGCAGACCCACAATAAGTAAATAAAAATAAGCAACAAGTAAGAAGAGGTAGTAGGAAAGAAGAGAAAAAAAACAAACTCCGTACCTCTTGTCCATTAGTCATAATTTTTCTTATTATACCGATTACGATTATTACCATTATTATTATTATATCGATTGCGATTACTGTTATTACCATAGCGATTATTATTTCCATAGTTATTATTATTACGCTGGAAATTACCACTATTAGAATATTTCTTTTTAGAGCGATTATAATTATTAGAATAATTATTGTTATTGCTATTACTTTGTTGCTGTTGTGATTTGGTGGGATCTAAATCAACTCCTTCAGGTAATACCAATAAGCCCTCTGACAATAAAGACAAATCTGATTTAATCAACTCATCACTTACATTCTCTCTATTCCAATTATTGTAAACCATTTTCATGTAATTTGCAATTACTTTAATGAAAATGTCTTTTTTGGAACCATCTTCCATATCAATTGCCCGTTTGATGAGTCGTTCTACATTTTTACCATAGTGACGAAACCGCAAACGAGATTGAGGATAAGGAACACGACTAGGTCCCTCATTGAGTTGTTCTTCGGTAGGATGTTCAAAAGGAACATCAACATCTAACTTTAAGTCCGAAATGATATATAATTGTGCCCAGAGCTTACTTTGAAACTCTTCAATATTTCGTAAATGTGGGTGCATCTGCCCCATTAAGTGGATAATTGCTTTCGCAAATTTGGTTCTTTCTTGTATGTCTTCAATGGTAACGGCATATTTAATCAACTTTTGAATGTTGCGACCATATTCCATAAAAACAACCTGTTCTAAGGAAGTATTATATTTCATAATAAATATAAGTAAAGGAGGTAGGAATCTTTTCTACCTAAGTGTATAATAAATAATAAAAGGAGTATTAAAAGGACATAAAGTTTAGTAAAGTCTTGTCAATAGTGAAGCTATAAATAGGATTCAAAAAGTAGCTAATACTCAATATGATGGGGTAAATTTATTAAAATAAAATGTAAAAACATTCATTTACATCCAAAATTAAGATAGGTATACTACATTTTACCTACCAAAATCGTGCAAAACTAGTGTATTTAATACAATAACGATGATTATTCTACCAAAATTGCTTAGGACAACACCATCAATTTAGCAAATTTGAGTAGCAATCGTTTTTCTCCGTAATCCATAAAATTAACAATCGCAATCCGTTTATCGCCACGACCATCTATTTTTGCGACCAAGCCCTCTCCAAATAATTGATGAGCAACACTTAGCCCTTCTTTAATCGCCGAAGCATCACTAGGCTTAAAATCTCCAATAGGTGCAGCAGATTTGTTTGCATTTTTGCGTTGGTTTAGTTGCTTTGCAGAGCGAATATTCCCCTTGATGCTATCTTTAAATCCTTGATAGGAACTATTGTTAGGTAAACGACTTGTATTCGGTTTACGTCCAATTTCCTCTATATGAAATGGTGAAATCTCTTCTATGAAACGACTTGTTTGGCAATATAAAATTTTTCCATGTCGATAACGTTGATTCGCATTTGATAAAAATAGCTTTTGTTTTGCCCGCGTTACAGCAACATAAAAAAGGCGTCGTTCTTCCTCCAAACCAGTAATACTTTTGGAAGACATTTTTGAAGGGAACAAATCCTCTTCCAAACCAATCACATAAACACATGGAAATTCCAAGCCTTTAGCAGCATGAATCGTCATCATCTTTACACGATCCGTATTTTCGTCATCTCCCTCCAAATCAGTAACGAGGCTCACCTCTTGTAAATAAGCACCTAAAGAAGTACTAGTATCTTCTGTTGCATCATTGACAACACCTGCCTCTTTATTATCCACAAACTCCTGAATACTGTTATACAGTTCTTGAATGTTTTCATATCTCGCAATTCCTTCATTCGATTTATCATCAAATAGTTTGGTCAACAAACCCGAATCCTTACCAATTCGATCTGCCAACTCATAGGCATTCAAGACAGGAAGTTGCTGTGCAAATCGCATAATCATAGCTGCAAAAGCACTAATTGCCTGTTTGGCTCTTGCTGTAAAAGAGGTAAACTGATGAATATGCGTAACCACTTCCCAAGCAGATATTTCGCGATCAGCAGCAAATTGAAATACTTTATCTAAGGTCTTTTTCCCAATCCCTCTAGCAGGGTAGTTAATAACTCGTCGTAAGGCTTCTTCATCTCGATGATTGACCGTCAAACGACAATAAGCCATTAAATCCTTGATTTCTTTGCGTTGATAGAAAGACAGTCCTCCCATCACCTTATAAGGAATTCCTCGTTTGCGCAATGCCTCTTCAATCACCCTCGATTGCGCATTGGTACGATATAAAATGGCAAAATCTTCATTCTGAAAATGATTGCGGAGTCGCTCTACAAAAATAGAATCGGCAATTAAGCGTCCCTCTTCTGTATCATTCGCTGCCCGAAATAATTTAGTTTTTTGTCCATCATCATTAGAAGTCCAAATCGTTTTAGGAATCTGATTACTATTTCGCTCAATGATTCCATTGGCAATCTTTATAATATTTTTAGTCGAACGATAATTCTGTTCTAGCTTAAATTCTTTACTATGCGGATAATCGCGTTTAAAGTTCAAAATATTTTCAATCGTTGCCCCTCGAAAAGCATAAATACTTTGCGCATCATCTCCTACCACACACACATTGCCCCACTGTTTTGCCAACTGTTTAACGATACTATACTGTACATGATTCGTATCTTGAAACTCATCAATTAGCAGATAACGAAAACGCTTTTGATACTTGGCTGCAATAGTTGGATGCTGATTCAACAACAAATTCATTTGTACCAATAAATCATCAAAATCCATTGCTCCCGCTCGCTGACATCGAGTCGCATAAGTTTTATAAATCTCTCCTATGCGCGGTCTTTTCGCAGCCGCATCATTATCTTTGATACGCTGATCTTGCAAATATTGATCAGGGGTAATCAACAGGTTTTTAGCATTTGAAATGCGTCCATATAACAATCCAGGAGAGTATAAATCTGAATTTAGATTCTTTTCCTTTACAATCGTTTTTAGCAAGTTTTTTGTATCCTCTGTATCATAAATGGTATAATTAGTAGGGTAACCAATATGCTCCGCCTCAATACGCAAAATACGTGAAAAGACCGAGTGGAAAGTACCCATAAACAACTGACGCGCTTTCTCCTCTCCAACAATGTGTTGAATACGCTCTTTCATTTCCTTAGCAGCCTTATTTGTAAAGGTCAAGGATAGTATTTCCCAGGGAGCTATTCCTTTATTAATGAGGTGAGCAATACGGTAGGTTAATACGCGTGTTTTTCCCGAGCCTGGACCAGCAATAATAATGACAGGTCCTTCTGTTGTTTCTACTGCTTCGCGCTGTATATCATTCAGTTCATTCAAGTACTCAAATCCTTGAACGCCATCTTGGTCAAAAAGTGTTTGCATACGACAAAAATACTAATTTTTAACCAGATCAACCGATAGAAATATCATCCGAATACGGCTTTTTTAGGATTACTTACTTATATTCGTAATTTTTCCCACAAATCAAAATATATATTTTATGTCAATAGATAAAATATATGCGTCTTCAGAAATAGGAACACTGCGCCGCGTACTTATCCATAGCCCCGATGGTGGTATTGGAAAGATCATTCCTAAAAAAGCACAAGATTGGTTATACGAAGATATTGTAGACCTCGACACCATGCGTGCTGAGTATGATACCTACATCAAAATTCTTTTACACTTTCTCGATCCTGAAAAAATCGAAGACTACAATAAAGCCAAAGCCTTAGAAAATGGCAAACGTATGGGCTTTTTAAAACCTGATAAGGAAGGTTATTTCAAATCAGATAAAGTCGTAGAAGTTCAATTTGTATTAAGCCAAATTTTAGAAGATAAAAACATCCGTATCCGACTAGTCGCTTCTATTTGTTCCATTGAGCAAACCAGCTATTACGAGCAAGAAACACTCCTTAAAATGGATAGTAAAGCACTTGCTAAAACACTCATTACAGGCTACCTCAATACAGAAGAACGATTTGTATTCCCTCCCGTACCCAACCTTATTTTTACGCGTGATATTGGAGTGGTCATCAATGATCATTTACTACTCACTCGTTTCGCTCGTGAAGCCCGATACCGCGAATCTCTCATCACCAAATATATCGCGTACTATTACTTTTTTAAAGGCGATATTACCGAATGGAAAAAGGTAATAGAACTGAGTGAAGAAGAATATTTTTTCCTTGCCGACAAAGACGAGCAAGCTGCTATCCGATCAACCATCGAAGGAGGAGATGTCATGATGATTGCTCCCCGACATTTATTAGTTGGTTTTAGTGAACGTACCTCCCTCACTGCCATAAGAGCACTCATTGAACGTTTGTTCACCAAAGAAATCTTGGATAAAGTAACGATCATTCAAATTCCTCAAAAACGCGATTGCATGCATATTGATACCATTTTTACAATGGTAAAACGCAATTGCTGGGTACTCTATGGACCTTATTCGAAAAAGGGTATATCAAAAACAAGAAAACCTCAACTAAGTGTAGATCAATTAATGAATAAAGAAGCCAATAACAACGAAGATGAGTCCATTACGATCATTCAATACAATCGCAAGTACAAAGAAAACAACTATCGTTCTCCCTACGAAAAAGATCAACTCGATTACTTAGAAGATTTATTCACACAAATTTGCCGAGAAGACTTTCAATGTGAAGAGGAAATGCAATTTATCTATTCGGGAGGAGGGAGTTTCCCAGACAATGAACGGGAACAATGGACTGATTCTTGTAATTTATTAGCTCTCAAAGAAGGGGTCGTTATCGGATATGATCGCAACAAAAAAACAGCCGAAGCATTTAAAACTGCTTTAGGAAATGATTTTAGAGTTATCAAAGCACAAGAGCTACTTGATGAATTTGACAAAGGTACTCTTGAAGCAGCAACTATCGAAAATACCCTAATCTTACTACCCTCTGCCGAACTCTCAAGAGCTAGAGGAGGTTCACATTGTATGAGCATGCCTTTGTTACGTGATGAACCTAATTAAAATGAACGAACTTATTTATTAACTACTACTTATACCTTTAAATATTATTAAACTTTAATTAAAAAAATTGCATAATTTTTTTTAACTTTAGTAATAGAGCTATAAACATATGCCCTATTTCGGATAAGATCGCCCCATCAATACTATCCCACTTTTAAGCCTCTTTGTTTGATTTCAGTCATACTTTCTGTATACACTGAAACGTTACCTTACGACACCATCCCTACGACCCGCATTTTTGAAATCCCCTTCGGAATAAGAAAAAATTGTCATGATGCTAAACAAAAAAGATATAGAAAAGGAAATAAGTTTACAGATGTTACCTGTTTTCCAACAAGCAGATTATAACAGAATGAGCACTGATCCACTACATTTTCAACGTCAATTTGAAAGCGGTTTTAAGAGTTGTATTATTTCCGTCTCTGAATATAAAGCCGAATTTTGGGTAGAACTAAGCATTGGCATTCGCTTCAATATTGTCGAAAATCTCGCCAATCAATTTACACTCACATTAAAAGATTACCACCAACATACACACACCATTCTTACCTCCTATGGAAGAATGATTGGTAATCAATACTTTCGATTCAAAGTGACAGATAATACGCAGGTAAGTGACATGTGCCGCGAGATGAACCATTTTCTAGATACAGCAGGTTTTACCTTCCTCGACCAAAATTCTAGTATCTACCAAATCGACGAACTCATCAACACCTATCCCGAACGCCCCTCCAAATTTATTTACAACCAATCCAATCGGTGCATCAAGGGCTTAATCATTGCAAAACTTTGCCAAAATCCGCATTTCAATACACTGGTCAAAGCCTATCATTTTATTCTCGAAAAGCATTCACTAAGTGATCGAATGCTCCCACGATATGTAAAACTCGTTAATCACCTCAATCTTATTTCCATGAATTAAGGTTAGTCGTGAACCTTACTATTTACGCCTTCAAATTTTTTGTATGCCTGGTATTTTTTCTCTTTAGAAAGAAGCCAGGCATCTTTTTTAGTATTTTTATGTTGTTGGGCGTGCCCAAGCCGCAATACTACCACCCGCCCGTTCATGCGTCTTCGCATGAACTAAACGGATGGCAGCACTGCGGCTTGGTCGGGCTATTCGTTTGTAGTTGCCTCATAGCTGCCTGTTCAGCATAGTCCTAGCGGTGTCTTCCGCTGTCAGCCCCGCTAGTCCTTGCTTCACAAAGGCAGCCATTTCGCCAAGCTACCACTACTATCCCTCACGCGGAAAACGTCCGACGATTGAACGATTTACGTCCGACGAAAGCACTTTTACTTTTTCACTATACATAAGTTATTGTCGAATGTATCGTTTTAACAAAGGTATAACGCGAAATGCGCTTTAATCTTTCTCACTACTTAGGATAATATTTATTCGCATATTCATACTGATGAAATCCTTGCCCTAAATGATCACCAACAATATTAAAATAACAGTCTTCTTTATCACCAAAAGGTACAATAACCAATGGTTCGTCTAACTGTACTTTCTCCAATTTAAATCCCTTAGGTAAAACAACATTCAAGTTTGGCGTACCCGTTTCAGTAGCATGCATCGCATACTTGTTCCCTTTATCATCCGACATTTGATAAATCTCCTCTTCAAAAACCAC
>JAHDHP010000136.1 GCA_020631245.1 Bacteroidota bacterium
GAAGACACTGCCAGCAACCCTAGCCGAATATGTTTTCTATGAGGCAACTACAAACGGATAGCCTGACCCCATTTTTTTTGTTTTGCCTGTTGTTCCTGCGAAGACGCAGGAACGGGCAAAACAAAAAAAATGGGGATGCGCCCAAAAATAAAAAAGACCTATGAATTTTGCTTTCATAGGTCCTTAATCCCTTTTCTATTGCCATTAAATTAAATTCACTAGGAATTATAATCTTAACTTAGTTTCGTGTACGTAGGCTTATTAGAAAAAGTTATTAAGCTTGCTTAGATAGCTCATATAAGAGCTGCAATAAACAACTAATAATCAACTAGTTAAAACAAAAAACATAAAGTGTCATTTTAATTACATTAAACAAAAACAGCAACTATTAGATATTAAAAAAGCCCTCTAACCGCAAGCGGTAGAGGGCTACGTAAAAGCATTTATCCCTTATTGCTTAATTTTTAGTATCCTTCCTCATCTTCATCTACTACTTGCGGCTCTTGTTGCTCTTCCATGTCGAGAATAAGTGTGGACATGGCTGGAATTCGTAGTGAATTGAGATCGGTAACGAGCTTACCCGTTTCAACATCACGTGCTGTGTTAAAACCCGCTAATCTTTCGTTGTATTTGTCGGTATTTAGTAGTACTTCAAATTTATTACTGTTTAAGACTACCATAACCGCATCATTTTCATCGTAACGGAAATAAACGTATAATCCGTCTTCTGGAATGAACTGCATCAACTCCCCTTCGTGTACCACTTTATTGTGTTTGCGCCAGTTGACTAGCTTTTTGGTATACTTAAAAGCTTCTTCTTCCAATGCAGTTCGTCCTTTATTGGAGAATTTGCTGATCGTATCTGCGGGCCATCCTCCTACAAAATCGGCTCTTGAATCGCCTGTTCTTCCATTGCCCATTAAGACTTCTGTTCCGTAATTGAGGCAAGGGATTCCACGAGTTGTCATTAAGAAACTCATTCCCATTTTATACTTTTTGATATCTTGTCCTACGGAGTTAAAGAAACGTGGTAGATCATGGTTATCAAGGAAGACAACATTCTGACTTGCATCTTCGTACAAATAATCTTTTGTTAGCGTATAGTATAATCGGGACACTCCTTCTGACCATCCGAATGGCTCGTTGAGTGCTTGAGTAATGGCGTAATATAGTTGGAAGTCGGTGACTCCTGCTAAGTTGGATTTGAAATCATTTTTGAACTTATTTTTTCCGTGAAAATAGGCTTGTGAAGGTGCGCCTTCTACCCATGTTTCTCCGAATGAAAATAATTGTGGGTACTCTTTAAAAATGGCTTCTCCCCATTTTTCTAAGAAGTTGTCTTCAGAGAATGCGTAGGTGTCTAATCGGAAGGCATCTACTCCTGCAAACTCTACCCACCATATACTATTTTGTATCAAATAATTCGCCAAAAATGGATTATCTTGATTTAAATCTGGCAAGTGACTGCTAAACCAACCTTCTTTTAAAGTACGTTTATCGGCTTCAGATGCATATGGGTCAAATACTGTAGGGGCACGGTAGTGCGTCCGTGTAAATTCTTCGTGTTGATGCACCCAATCTTCGGAAGGAAGATCTTTGATAAACCAATGTTGATCACCAGTGTGGTTGTGGTTAATATCCATAACAACTTTCATGCCTCTTGCATGACATTGTTCTACTAATTGTAGATAGGCGTCTGTTCCTCCGAGGCGTGGATCAACATTGAAATGATCTGTTGCTGCATATCCGTGATAGGTATCGCCTGGTTGATCACTTACTAGTACAGGATTGAGCCAAAGAGCTGTTACACCTAAGCTATGTAGATAATCTAATTTACTGATAACTCCTTGTAAATCACCACCATGTCTATAGAATGCGGAGTCTCGATTGATCCAGCGATCTTGCATTTGGAGATTAACATCATTGGCTCGGTCTGCATTTACAAAACGATCGGGCATTATTAGGTACATAACATCTGAAGCATCTAGTCCCATGATACGTCCATCAAATCCTTGTCGTTTACGTAATTCATAATTATGGGTAAATAATTGTTTTCCTTTTTTAAACAGTAGAACCAGCGTATCTGGTTGTGTCTTATCATCGATATATAAATCGACGAATAGGTAATCAGGGTTATCAAGGCGGTGTACATCTTTTACTTTTACACCTTTGTGTTTTACACTTACCTTGAACTTGGAGATATTGTCTCCATGTACCATGACTTGTAGGTTGGGATTTTCCATATCCGTCCACCAGAAAGGAGGAGCCACATGCTGAATTTGTGTGGGTTGAGCAATGGCTTGTTGTAGACAGAGATATAGCATCCCCAATAGTAGTAGGGCTACTTTTCTTTTAATCATGCTTTTACCGTTTTGTTAAGAAACATGAATTGCTAGTGCTTATGCATTTCGCTTGACCCTACTGCAAATACTATGCAAGTTTTCTGCCTTTAATCGCATTTTTTTTTCACCTATAATGGCTTCTTTGAATTCAGTATTTTTTATAATATCCCAGAATTGGGCTATTCTATTAGAATATTGTAACTATTTGTAAATGAGGGAATACAAGGATTTGGAAGGGCTTCGATTTGGGGATTTTAGTCCTAAAAAACAAATGCGTATTTCTAGCTTATGCATTAAAAATAGTCACCTATTTTATAAAAAAAGCTCACTACTTTTTTGAGTGTATTTTCAAAAAGGTAGTGAGCCTATTCATTAGAAATCCTTTTTTGAGGATATTATTGCTCTTTATTCTGTTGCTTTGCCAGTATCTCTAAACTTTCAGCAATACGTTCTAATTGATTAGCAATGTTAGCCACATTGTTCATAAATTCTTGTTGGTTCGTATATTGATGAGCAGATAACTGCCGAATAGTTCCTAGTATACTAGGATTGAGGAGAGGTTGTAAGTGTTCGGGTTGATTTTCAGGATTATTATGGGCAACATTGGGTTTAGAAGTTTGAAAACCAATGGAAAGGTTTTTATTGATCAAATCAACCAGTTCAACTTCAAAAAAAGTTGCCATACGTTGTAGAGCATCTATACCTGGCGTAGCGATACCTCGTTCGTAGGAAGTTATATTGCCACGATTTAGCCCTACTTTATCAGCCAACTCTGTCTGACTTAATCCAGCTAGTGTTCGAAGAAACTTAATGTTAGATGAAATAAAATTCATACTTATTTGCTTATTTTTTAGCTCATTGCATTTAGATGTCAGCAAATATAATACATTAATAAGACCTTTTATGTAGACCTAGGCATATAATTTTTGTTTGTTGAACAAATAAACACCCTTACACATTCGCACCTTCCACAAATGCTTCTATTTTTTCATATAGCCATTCTTTATCCTCTAAAGGTTCAATACTTTTTACCTCTTCTACCACCTGTTGTTTCTCCTCATTAGGTGCATATCGCACTCGAATCAAACGACTCAATACTCGAATATAGTTTTTGTAAGCATCTTTTATATGATCAGGAAAGATGGTATCTCGGTGCAGGTAAATACGAGTAGCATGTAACAATGCTTCTAAAGCATCTTCTTCTTCCAGCTCGTAATAAGTTTTAGCTAGTAACACTTTATGTTCCATATACTGGTAAGGGTGCTGAAAATCAAAGGCTAGAAGATGCAATACCGTTTGCCGATATTCTTGTTTATAAAAATGCACAGCTGCTAAACAATAGCTGTAATAATTATCTCGCACATCAGGATGCAGCTTTTCACGATATTCTTCTATAAAGGCTCCCGCCCATTTCAGCTCTCCCAAACGCAGTGCTGCCATTGTTACATTTCGGTAAAAGCCAGGAGGTGTGATATATCCATCTTCCAAGTACAGTTCATGTGTCAAAGCCAGCTTGAACAGCTCAAAAATTTCTCTTAAAAAAGAGGTTTTACCATTTTTCAACTGCACATTACAGTAATTAAACACTCCAATATTAATATACCTCAAATCCGTTTTAGGTAAAACACCTGCCTCTTTTACCAATAATTCTTTCAGATCAAAATATTGCTCCTCCTTCCCATCTCTTATTAATAAAAACAGGCGGTAAAAAAAGCCTATTGCGGGTATATTGGGTATTGGGTTATTTTCTAGGTAATTTAAGATCTCATCTAAAAAAGGTACTTCACTTTCTATAGAAATAACCCGTTGCATATTGAGCATTGCACAACAATAACGCAATTTTGAAGCGATATAATAATAATCCAGATTTTGCAAAACCTGTTGTAAGTCCTCTTTTAAAGTGTCGGCTCGTTGGTATAAATTAAAAGAGTATTGATGTTGGGACAACATGTATTGGTGGTAATAAAAATCCTTATCTCGACAGGTTTCTTCATCCAAATCTTTTTGTGCCATTCTTTGTTGTTGGGCATACTGCTTATCCAAATACCGTTTCATATAACTCCCCAACAAAAACCGCTCTTTCGTATGCTTGGCTTCCTCAAACTCCTGTTGTATCAAAAACTGCTCTAATAACGCAGCTAATTTACGCATCAGATTACGAATCTTTTGATCTGAAAAAGCAGTTCCCTTAAATAAATTTTTATAAACCACTTCTTTATTTAGGCGCGGATGCTCAAAGTTTTTTGACTGGAATTTCAAAATATACTGATATAGAGCCAACACCTTTCCATTTTTATTGAAATAGGGTGATTCCAAAAACTCTCCCAATGCCTTCTGCTCTTTCGCAGAAAGTGCCTTTATAATTGATATAAGTTTACTTTTTTGCATAAAAAACGCTTACATTTTCGCAACACCAATTACCTCATAATCATCTAAAAACCAAGTAATTAAACCTCTTTCTTTTCTTATTAACAAACACTTGCAAGATTACAATTAATATAAACTGTACTTTTATTCAATCGACATCTATTTTATCTTTATATTAAGTAAAGAAAAATAAATAACTATGTATTGAGAATTATCTATGCTTTTAAATAAATAACTTTATGGGCGCAACCCTACGGGTCGGGCTATCCACTTGCAGTTAGCTCATAGAATGCTTGTTCTGCATAGTCCTAGCAGTGTCTTCCTTTGTCAGCCCTGCTAGTCCTTGCTTCACAAAAGCATCTATTTCACTAAGCTACCGTTACTATCCCTTGCGCGAGGTCAATATCAACACCATAACAGGTATAGGGAAGCTCTCAAATATAGTTTTAGCGATTTTGAAAAAACCATCTATAAATTTACACAAAATATGCAAAAGATACTCCTAACCATCTTTTTATATAGCATTTCACTCTGTTTCTTATCTGCACAGCCTTTCCATAATGAATGGATAGACTATGACCAGACTTATTATAAGATCAAAGTAGGTCAAAAAGGACTACATCGTATTTCTGCAAATACCTTACAAAATGCAGGACTTCCATTAGACGCGGCAGGTTATCAATTATTTTATCAAGGAGAAGAAATTCCGATGTATATAAGCACCAATGGTGACTTAGGAGAAAACGACTATATCGAATTTTTTGGACAGCGTAATGATGGTCGCTTAGACACCGAACTATATGCAGACCCCGACTGGCAACCTCAAACTATAAAAAGTAATTATAGTGATACCTCCTACTACTTTCTAACTTGGAATGATGAAAGTTCACACCTTCGATTTAAAGACATAGCTAATGAAGTCAATGAATCACTCAGCCCCCTCCCCTCTTTTACGCATCAACTAAAAACAATTCCGTCCATTACCCACTTTCCTGGGGAAGAGTTCACGCTTATTTATGACTATGATACCCCTATTCCTGACCCATCTTTTGAATTTAGTTACTACCTCTCTCCTTTTGGATATGGTGAGGGGTTTATTTCTGGTTTTATTTCTGAAAGTAATACCATCACATATACACTTGAAACTCCAGCAGCTATAGAGGGTACGACTAGTAATCTAAAGGTAGCTCTAGTAGGAAAACAAAAAGACAATACCCTTCCTAGTTTTAGTGCAAGTATTCGTTTGGATGGGACTATTGATGGTAGTATTAGTTTCGACGGCTTAGAAATGAAAGACTATGAAAGTACACCAAGCATTAGCTCCGATGAAACTGAATTTGTAGTTAATATTAGTAATGAGGCTACTGATAATAATTCGGTAGCAGTAAGATACATCGACTTACAATACGAGCGTGCTTTTGACTTTGGAAATGAAGCAGCCTTTTATTTTGAATTAGATGAAACACTTTATACAGCAGATACCAATTTAGTAGAAATCAGTAATTTCAGAGGTGGAAATGCACCAGTGCTTTATGATTTACAAAATCAGGAGCGAATGACTCCTCTATTCAATAGTGCTAATAATACTTGGCAATTTTATATCCCCCAAAGTGATCAAGCTACCAGAAACTTGCTTTTTAGTAGTACAGATTTAAATGTTCCTATCAATAGCCAAATTAAAGAACTTTTGTTAAGCATTGGTTTAGGCTTTGAGTATCATTTACCCCTCAAAATGGTAACACAACTCGAAAAAAGGAAATTTACCAATTTTAATGCACCTAGTAATCAAGGAAATTATATCATGATCACAGGTTCTGTCTTTATGGAAGGAACTAAGAATGAAATGTTAGATTATATCGCTTATCGAGAATCAAATGCAGGAGGAAATCACGAGGTAGTCGCCGTATCAGTACATGAGTTATACGATCAATTTGCTTGGGGTATTCCTACACACTCACTAGGAATTCGAAACTTTATCAACTACACTTTAGAAAACTGGACTATCGCTCCAGAAAATGTACTCTTGATAGGTGGAGGAAGGACGTACAATCTAAGTTACCTTTCTAATGACAATAGCTATCTGGTACCTACTTTTGGCTATTTTGGCTCCGACAATCTCCTAACAGCAAAGGATAATAATGACAAACTCGGACAACTTCCTATTGGTAGAATACCCGCCCGTACTCCTCAAGAACTTAAACAATATCTCAACAAAGTTATAGAATATGAAAACCCAGACCTTTGTGATTTGGAAGCCAATAAATGGCGTAAAAAAACGATCCTTACCTTTGATACCTTTGAACCTACCACCTATGCCACTAGTAATGGTACTGTCCAAGCAAGGGCTGACCTAGCCCGACAAAGCACCTGGGCTCCCGATGTGACTATCTTTGGGCAGTTGGGAACTGAAATAATCGAACAGCCTGCTTTCCAAACAGCTTTTAATGAAGGGGCAGCAGTTCTTACACACTGGGGACACAGTGATGGTGGAACAGGCTGGAACTTTGACCTCCGCACATCAGATCAGTACGACAACAAAGGGCGTTATCCTTTTGTCGTTGGTTTTTCCAATTTTAATGGTAGTATTTTTTCTAACCTGTTAGTATCTCAAGCAGAAGATTTTATTTTAGCTGACCAACGAGGAGCTATTGCTTGGTTAGCACCTCCTACTGTCTATTCTGTTTCAACGGTTCTAAATAGCTATAATGACAACTTTTATCAACAATTATTTAATGATAACTATAACCAATCTTTAGGAAAAGTACTAGCTGATTTTTACAGTAGTAATCCAGATATCAATAATAATGTTTACAGCCAAATTGCTGCTCAACACCTAAACTTCCTTGGAGATCCAGCACTTATTGTTACTCCTTATGACAAACCAGAGTTTGCAATCGAATCGGGAGATATAAGCTTTCATCACCCCGAAACAGGAGATCAATTAGATAAACTACCCGCCGACTTAGAAAGCTATGATGTACGAATTACGATCACCAATATCGGAAGACAAGTAGCGGATTCTATCAATCTTATAGTACTACGCCAACTTAGTGATGGATCAAGAGAAACTATATTAAATTCAAAAGAACCGTCTCCTAGCTACCAAAGTTATTATACCTTCAATTTACCCAATGATGGGGAGCCTATTATCCAAATGGTCGTTGGTTTCAACCTTAGTAATAGTGTAGAAGAATATTGTGAAGATGGAGATAACAATTTCAATTATAGTTACTTTGGTGCTGATCTTGTTTGTGAAAATTATGATGGTGCGACGATTGGGTTAGATAGTGGAGAAACGGAACTCTCTTTTTGTTTTGGAACAGGAGATACCAACCGAGTGGAGTTTCTCAATAGTTCAGCAGTAGAAGCCAATTATCAGTATATTATCACGGATGAACTTGGGACTATTCTACAAACCTTCTTTAATGAGTTTGAATTTGGTATCGACTTATTACCCGAAGGAAACCTATATGTATATGGCGTCTCCTATGCCGAAAATATCGGTTTCGGCTTTAGCGGAATAGAAACCCTACAAGATATTGAGAATGATCCTTGTGTCGATCTTTCCGACAACTCTATCCTAGTAAATATGGCTATTCCGCCTGCTACACCAGTACTGATCGAAACCGAAGAAGTAATTAGAATTTGTAATGAAGCTGAAGTAGGAAATACCATTCTCAATATGAACGACCTTTTTGAAGAGACACCACAAGATACATTCAAACGTGCAGGAACTTGGAATGGGCCAGGCATTATAAATGGGTATGTGCTAGATGCTAGTAATCTTAACCCTGGACCTTATGATTATACTTACCAAGATAATGGTGTAGGAGCTTGTGATGGATTGAATGTTACCCTAAGCCAAACCATTGTAGTCGTAAATTGCAATAACAACCTTCCCGTAACAGTAGCAGATACCCTCTACATAGATGGCGATATCCCAGCATCTATTAATGTGCTTGACAATGATTATGACATTGATGGAGATCAATTGTTTCTTCAAAATTTAGAATCTACTGATTTAGGATTTGCAATGATCAATGATGGTACTCCAGGCTTAATTACCTTTACGTATATATCCATTGAAGATTCTACCTTCACCCTTACTTATACCATAACAGATAATACGTCCTTGCCAGAAAACGACGTAGAAGGTAGTTTGGTCATAATCGCAACAGGCGTTACTCCACCTCAACCCGTTTGCCCTGGTTCACCTGGTACGATGTTTCCCAATGACCGAAAAATCCGTGCTTGTGATGGGGATGACATTACGGCTCAAATGACAGGTGTAGATGCTGATTATGAGGGGTATGGATTATTCTATGTCTTACACGATAGCCCTGTCAATCAACTTGGAAATATCCTTCTCTACTCCGATAATCCAACCATCACAAGTGAACAACTAAGTGAATTACCTCGAAATACACCCTACTATTTATCAACTGTACTAACAGAAGTATTTGATAATGAGCCATTTTTTGGTGGTGAGTGTGATAAAGTAGCTTCTGGTACAGAAACAGTGTTATTAGACTCCATTAAAGTATCTGCTTTCGAAAACTGTTGTTGTTCTGACCCTACCAAACTATTCGTAACAGTTACAGGTGGATTACCTGCTTATGATCCTACTAGTACTTATACCATTACTGGTGATCTAGAAGGTACTTATACCGCTGCCGAACTACAAAACCTAGAAATCCCCTTAGCCCCAGGACAACATGAATTTAATATTGACATTAGTGATGCGAATTTATGTACGACCTCCTTTACTTGGGAGTTTTTCGCCTGTCCCTGCCCTGCTCCATTAGAAATGAACCAAGAGTCAATTGTTAGTTGCGGAAACAATATTATCCAACTTGACCAAACAGACCTTGATTTTGTATTTTTTAATTGGACAGGTAATTCTAATTACACCTTTGCCCTTAGTAATACGTTCAATAAACCTGTTGAAATTTTTGCCACCAATAAACAAGGTATTTTTAACTTAGGAGAAATACCAGGTATTCAAACAAATACCACTTATTATATTGTTCCTATTCAATTAGATGATGAAGATAACTATCTTCCTTTTGAATGTATAGATGAATATATCTATGGACGTCCTGCTTTGATCACCGAGTCTATCACTCCTACCTACGATATTATTTATGCTCCTAATTGCGTCTCAGAAACCTATGTAGACATTAGCATCACAGGAAGTATTGGAAATACCTTTACCTTATCTGGTAGTTATGAGGGTACAGTTCCTAAAGATGAATTAACACGTATTGGCCCATTTAACAATGGTTCTCATACGATCAATATAATTGGTGCAGGTTGTAGTACCGACCTCAATTTTGAAGTCAACTGTATTCCACCACCTGCCATCGAAGCCATCAATGACGAACAAACAGTATTATCAACTGAAGTAGCGCAAATCAATCCACTTACTAATGATCTTGGAACAGAACTACGTATTATTGAGATCATTGAAAACGAGGATTCCTTCGGCAAATTAAGTATTAATGAAGATAGCACTAGTCTAAGTTTTGCTGTCAAAAAAGCATTAGTGGGTTGGTCAAATTGGCGATATATCATCAAAGATCAAGCAGGACAAACAGATACCGCGCAAATTAGTCTTTATGTATATTTTGAAGACCTCATCTGGCCTGGAGATATTGACAATGATGGATTCGTAAATGCTCATGACCTACTCCCTCTCGGCTTAGCCTATGGTAGTACAGGAGCCATCCGAGAAAATGCCAGCCTTACATGGCAAGAACAAACCGTAGAAAGTTGGACCAACTTCTTTATTGGAGAACAGCAAGATACCGTCAACTACTGTCATGCCGATTGTGATGGAGATGGTATTATTGATGTCTTTGACCGAGATGCGATTTATGCCAACTATCAATTAAGCTCTGGAAAAACGGAAGCAACTAGTAGTGAAAATACCGCAGGTGCAGAGCTTTTCTGGGAAATTTCAGATACCATTATTTCAGGCTTAGAACATGATTTCAGTATTCACTTTGGCTCTCCTAGCCTCCCCGCAGAAGAAATATATGGAATCGCTTTCACCGCTAGTTTTGAAGTTGCCAATTCTGACAGTATCGAACTCAATGACCCAATTGTTGACTTTAGAAACTCGTGGTTAGGTACACCTAATGAAGATATGATCACTCTTGATACCTGCCTCAAAGCAGATGGACAATGGGATATTGC
>JAHDHP010000137.1 GCA_020631245.1 Bacteroidota bacterium
CCTGCATCAGGTAATAATAAAGTTCCAAATACAGCATCGTCTAGTGCAGTTCCATCTAAAGCGGCATTTCCTTTGAGACTGTATAATCCATCAGCACCATTTGTAAAATCAAAACCTGGAAAATCTGCCCCTAACAAACCTGCTAATGAAGCTTCTTGGATACGAAGTGGCGCAAAAGCAGGAACAGCTCCACCAAAAAGATCATCATCCATATATAATCCTAGTTCTGGATTATAGAAATATTCAAAGTGTTCAGGATTTTCATTGTAAGGAGTTAAGAAGTTCCATTCATCTTTACTACCTACTGGAATAACTGCTTCATTGGTGAGCGGCATTCCTAAACGCGACACCTGCACCCATTCTCCCATATCATTAGGCTTGGTTCCATCTGCCTGTAAGGTACGCATAGCAGGGCGACTTGCCGATGCCCATACTCCAATTACGTAGTCACCATCTAGAATATTGGCAGCCATATCTGCCCCTTTTCCATCTTTTTGTAGTGTTTCGATAGGAATTTGTAATGCAATCGAATGTACATTATAGCCTGCTAAACCATCTCTTGGACTTTCTCCTTGACGTGGCATATTACCCAAATCAAATACAGCTCCCAAATCTACAAAGAAGGGGTCTTCGGCAGGCCCACAATATACTTGCTCCCCAGTTGAGGCAGTGGTAATAGCGTTTTGTATAAGCGACTCATAATCTGTTGCTCCTAAGCCAACTGCACTTTCAATAGAACGAGGACCAATATTAGGAGGAGGTACTATTCCATTGGTAACAATTGTTTCAAAACTATTACCTCCATCTATACTCCGCTCTAAAGTATAACTCGTTTTTAGATTTTGTGCCCCTAAACGAATATTAAAAAAAGTACTTGGATCTTCATTTTCTATGTCAAATGTAGCCCGATAAATAATGTCATCTCCAGTTGTATTTACATCATTATCAATATGAATTTCGTATCTGATATTTTCACCAAAGGTATACCAATTAGGCCCAGCATGGGGCAACTGTCCTGGAATGTAATTAGCAATTATTGTAATGGTATTCGGTTTATCAGGACTTCTAAATGCATATAAATCAGTATTATCTGCGAGCGGGTCATCAGCTATTAGTGGAGCTTCTCTATGACTGGATGCCAATACTTGTGTAAGACATCCTATCCAAAATATTAGGACTAAAAATAAGATTAGTTTTTTCATACTTAGTATGTTTAAATGATTATTAAGGTATTTCGATGTTATAACAACCTCTATTTAAACATACGTTGTCTAATCTCTTTTCAGTTTTTTAATTTAGAAAAAAGTAAAAATTAAAGAGCAAGACTACATTATTTTTCAATCATTTATGTCTTTATATAAACAGCAAAAGCCAATAGAACATTAATTTAATTCTATTGGCTTTTTGTTTAAAAGTCTAGACAACTCCTTACGCATGTTTTAATTTCAGTTCTTGAAAAGATTCTTTAAATGCGTATAATAAATAATCAAAGCTAAAATACAGCCATGTAATAAATCCTAATAGCATTGCGAAAATACTATGTTGTTCAATTAATTTTATGAAGGGTAAAAAGAATGCTGATATACTATTAAAAAAAGAGGTTTGAAACCATTGTGCTTCCCCAATCACTCCTAGAATATTTAATCCCAATTTTAATAATAAGATCAAATTTAAGACTAAAAATGCTTTCAAAAATATTTTTCCTTTTTGTTTCCAATTGACAGGGGTAATCAGTAATAAACTAAGTAAAACAACATTGGGTAAACAAGCAAAAATCCAAGTATCTAAGAGACTGCCTTTAATAGATTTTTGCCCTTTCTTACGCACCAAAAGCATTGTATTTACACCTGGCGGATCTGTTTTCTTTCGTTTGTGTTTTTTGAGTGTTATTTTTTTATCTCCCCAATTTCCTTCATAAAAACTACTACCTAAGCTTCGAAATGAGTTTCCATAAACCTCCGCCAATCCACCCATTTTAAACAGGCAAACTAACCCACAATAAAAAAGAATAAATAGTGCAGGTATTTTAATAATGTGTTTAAAGGATTGTTGCTTCATCATTTTCGTCTGTGATACTTACATAAATAAGATAAGCCAGTAATATTCCTGCAATACTTCCACAAGGAATATCTGCATTCGTTATTTCGTAGTCAAAAAATAGAATACTAGTAAATAAGATACTAGCCATTGCTAACCAAGTGAATAAGGTTAGCCGTATTATTTTTAAGGTTTGATAAGGGAATCTTAATCCCTTTATATGGAAATATTTTAGTTGATTATTTATCATTTATCCTGCATTTTATAGTAATTACATAGGTTTGAATAAGTAAATAATCAAACCCATGTATTAACAAAGAAATAGTAATAAACTTTAAGAATAACTTTCTCGACGTGTTGTAGGTACTGTAGATTTAATCGCCACTACTCCAATTATCATCACCAATAGTCCTAAAATAATAAGGCTCCACTCTGACAAAGTAGGAATAGGTTCGCCCGATCCAATCATAATGTCTCTTCCTCGCATACTATTGCCTCTAATAGCTCCGTCAGGACAATTAGCGGAATGTATATTGGTATAAACTTCATTATTTCTAAACATTACAGAATTGGCATTAGCAAAAGGTGTGGTAGGGTCTTGATCTGTCCAGTATCCATAAGCGGCTACATTATTGAAATTAGCAAAAGAAGGGCTTAAATCAAAAATAACTCCTCCATTCATACCTGCTGCTGCATTATGAAAATGAGCTGCTGCAACTGTTTCTCCAATATCACTTACTACCATCATATAATGAGCATTAGATTGGTCTCTATCAATGGTTACCATACCTACTCCTGTACCCATACAGTTTGAAGGAGGCACTTCATTTTCTGCACTAAAATCATATACATATCCTTCTCTGGATAGCTTGTAGATTTGCCCACGAATTTCTCCATTTGGCTCTGCTGCTGTATGAATATTAATATAATATCCTCCGCTCAAAAACTTATTTAAAGAAGCAATTCCTTGTAGTGGAAGTTGTCCAATAATTTCATTTCCATTGAGTAGAGGTCCCAGATCGTATACAACAGGTCCTGCATTTCCTGCTGTCCCATCATGAATATGCGCTCCTGTGATTGGTCCTGACAATCCATCTACAATTGCATGAACGGTTATAGTACTTAAATTATAATCCACATTGACTGTACCTAGCGAAAATGCAGCACTAGAAGTACCTGCTTGTGCGCTATTGATAAATGCATCAAAGTGGAGAGCTGGTTGTAATACCAACTGATCGCGAATTTCACCATTTGGATTAGCGGCAGTATGGATATTAATATAGACATTACCTGCTGCTATATCAGCCGCATAAGCACTCGGATCGACAACGGCATTTATAATAGAACCACCTACTACAAAAGGAGTAAGGTCTTCGATTACTCCTCCAGTAGCTCCAGCCGCACCCATATGTAAGTGTGCCCCTGTAATTGGCCCACTTAAACCATCTGTTGAAACATTAATTTCTAATTTATAACCCGCTTTAGAAAGGTTGAAAGAACCCCATCCAAGAGCAGTAGTATTTACGGCTGGCACCTCGTTACTCCCCTTTAAATAAGCGGTGTAACGAAAATCTGTTTCATGGACTAATTGGGCACGAATTTCACCATTTGGATTAGCTGCTGTGTGTGCATTTAGATAATAACTGCCGTCAAAAAACTTAGCTCTCTGTGCAGTGGTTAAACCTGTAAGTGTTGTTTGGATTCTGTTTCCGTTGATAAAAGGAGATAGATCAAAAGCAACTGGACCATTGGTACCAGCCACACCATCGTGTATATGAATACCAGTAAGAGGTCCACTCAAATCAGTCAATCCAATATCAACAAGTACGTCTTGCTTGTTGATACTCATTGTAAAAACTCCTAAGCCTTGTGCACTAGTTGTTACAGCAGGTACTTCATTATTTCCATTCATGCGAGCTGTAATCTGGATACTAGCTGATAAGTGATCAGCAAATAGGTAGGCTGTATTTGCTAACATCAATAAAGTTAGCAAAGTAAGGCGTTTGATTCTTTTCATTCTGTACATTATTTAATCATTAAGAATAGGTAAAACAGAGCATCTCGTATTATATACGAGTAGAATCAAACATTTGGATTTCCGAAAGTTTATTTTTCTAAAAAATGATGATAAAAACTTATAGTGTACTAACAAGTAGTTGTTCTTGTTGCATGGATTTTAGTATCCAGTAAAACCAGAAAGAAGTGATAGATACTAGGAAGATAACTTGCCATACTTCTATATGCATAAAATCGAAAATACTAGGTAGGTAACGTCCTATCAAAAACAACGAGATGATTCGAAATAAATTGAGTAACAAAAATATACTTGCACCAATAATAACACCTTTAAATTTGGAGGCAAATTGAATCGGAAAAACAGCCAAAGCAATGGCCAATAAAGCAATGGCTTCTATACTGTCGCACCCTTTCGCGATGTTTACTGAAAAATCAAGAGAAGCGAGTCTTAGTCCTTGTACATAGGTTTCTTGTCCGAAAATATTTAATACAAAACTTGCTGCAAGTGCAAAGCCATGATTAATGGGTTCAAAAAAGTGAAGTCTAAAAAAATCGGTTGAAAATAAATAGTAAAAACATATAATTCCAAATAGGAAGAAAAAGATGAATTTTTTACTTGTCGGTTTAATTTTTCTTTTCTGTGCTTTTTTATTTTTTAATTTTTTCTTATCAATCTTTGCCATTTTCATCATTTTGAGGGTGTTGGGTATCAGAAAAATGCGTGAGGGATAGTAGTGGTAGCTTGGCAAACTAGCTGCCTAGTGAAGCCTGACCTAGCAGGGCTGACAGCGGAAGACACTGCTAGGGCTTTGGCTGAACTGGCTGGTAGGAGCCAACTACAAACGGATAGCCCGCCCCCCTTTTCCATAGCGAGGGGTTTAAACCTCTCGCTATGGAAAAGGGGGGCACGCCCATAAAAATCTCTTAATCAGCTAATTAAGCTGCTACGCGTTGTAAGATAATTTTGCAAGGAATAGTAGATGTTACCTTTACAGCATGGCTTACATGTAGCGGAATAGCCAAATAATCGCCAGGTTTCATTATATTTACTTCCTTATCAATAATGATTTCGCAAGTACCTTCTACAATCAGGAAACGTTCATATTCAACGGTATGTATTTCGGGAGGTGCGCCGTAACGCAACCAAACAATAGCGGTCAGTTTTTCGGGTTCATGGGCAATAATTTTGGCATACATCGCATCAAAATCTGTTGGAGAGATCATATCTGGTCGTTCTAGCCACTCCTGAAAATCATCAACTTTACTATCAGCATTTAGCAAAGGAGGCGAACATAGAGGCTCCCCATTTTTGATACGTTCTGTATAGTCTACAGTCGCCATTAGTAGTGGTTTCACCGCCCCATGTGGTTCTATTGCACGCGCATCTGCAAGCTTAAATAATGCATATTCAATTTCTCTTATATCTTTTTTGAGTATCGGATATTCAAGAAGTGCATTTTCAACTATTCTAAGTTCTTCCCCTTCTAAGTCGCCGATAACGTACAACTCTAATAGTCCTGACTCTCTGATTTCGTTAATAGTCATAATGATACGATGAACAATAAGGTTAATAACAAAATAAATCCAAATAAAAAGTGCTTTTCTTCTTTTAACTTATGCCTTAGTTCTTTGATAGCAAATCGCAAACGCGTTTTTATGGTTCCTTCTGGAATACCCAGTTGTTTGGCAGCTTCTTTATGCGTATTTCCTTGCAAATAAACACTAAATAGTACTTGTTTATATTTTTCATCTACTTCTTTTAGCACCTTTTCTACATCCAATTTGCTGGTATCTATCCCATCTTCACTACTTTTATATACGGCAGCGTCAAGAGATTCAGTTTTTTTTTGTTGATTAAACGATTTTAAACGATATCTATCAATAGCAGCATTACGCGCAATTCTACTCATCCAAGTAAATAATGAGGATTTATTTTCGTCATAGCTATCAATATTATTCCAAACTTTTAAGAACGTTTGTTGTAATACCTCCTCTGCTACGACTTCCGATTTTACTATCCTAAAAATAATACCATTTAAGGCGGGAGCATACTGATCATAAAGAACAGATAGTCCTTTTTCATCTTTATTTTTAAGGAGTAATATTACGTTTGCAGTATCCATAGTTAGTAATAATCCATACTAGTAAGAGCAAAATAGAAATGATTATCAGGTATTCAAGGAAGTAAAAATACTTAATATTTCTTTCTTATTCAAAATTCAACCCTCCCCCATTCTTCTTTATTAGGAGGTTGGCCAAATTAGCATTAATAAGGAGGTCAATTCAAACAGAGTCATTTCATCTAATGCTAATTTTTTTCTTAATTGATTCAAGGCAATACGGATTCTAGTTTTTACAGTTCCAAGTGGTATATCTAGTATTTTAGCTGTTTCAACATGGGTATATCCTTGTATATATACCTTAAATAAAACCTGTTTATACTTTTCATCAATTTCTTTAAGAATAATTTCGACATCTATTTTGTCTGTATCTAATTGATATGTTTTACTTTCGTACATCGTATCATCAATAGATACGATTTTACGTTGTATATCAAATGACATTAAACGATAATGATCAATAGCTGTATTACGTGCAATTTGGTTCATCCAAGTAAATAGAGAGGCTTTACTTTCATCATAATTATCAATATTATTCCAAATCTTTAAAAAAGTTTGTTGTAGTATTTCCTCCGCCAACACATCGGATTTTACAATATTTATAATAACACCATTTAAAGTAGGGGCATAATAATCATATAAAATGGATAATCCTTTTTCATTTTTATCTTTTATAAGGTTGATGACTTGTTTTACATCCATTACACAAATCATTAATATAGGACAAAGTTAAAAGTACTAAGCTACTTATAATTTATCCGAATTCAAAACTCGCACCTGCCCCTTCTCCCCATCCACTTCCACCCAATCACCCGTTTTCAAATCCAATGCCCCCAACTGAATAACCACTGGCAAAGTTGCCTGTTTTAGCTGAATTGCCTCCACCTGCCAAGCATTTGCCGCAGCCACTAAAATACCATCTACCTGTACCCAATACGGCAAAAATACCCTATCTAAACTTGGGAGGAATAAGATGATCCGCTCAAAATCGGGTCGAGGCATTGGTTTTTTGGGCAATTCATCCAATCGCCAAATACGTCCCTTAATTCGTCCTGATCGAATACCCGTTCCTTTAAACATGCCATCTCCCTTGCTCAACTTTCGAATCACAGGTGTTTTAATACTTGTCTTTTCCATCAAAGGCACTTTCTTCGACTGAAAAGGCAACAACGGATGATAAGGCATGCCTGGGAATGCCCATTTTTCTTCAATTTCTTTCAATTCATATCGATACCTCCACAGTTGCCAAATAGCCTTATCCCTAAACCATTCGATCAGGCGTGCTTGTTTGTAAATGGGATTTAACAAGACCTTTTTAAGGGAAAAACGACTGTGTAATTTATTGTCAAAACGCATACTTGCTTGCGGTACCTTTTGAAACAATAACTCCATCCATTTTTCTGCGCTATACTCTTCATATCGGGTAAATGCAATATCTTCTTCTCTCATGCCTCGATGTCCCCATCTATCCAAAAAGGCTTCTTTTTCTTGTTTTCCCTGCCACAAAGAAAAGTAAGTAGCGAGGTCATTATAAGGAGAGGTCGGCAATGGATTGGCAGACTGCCATGTACCCATTTTTTGCCCCCAAAGCGTCCACAAATAATACTTTACCACCAACATCACCTTCAATACCACATACTGAATATTGCTTTCCAACAAGTCCGATTTATAATCTTCCCAAGCCACTCCAGGCTTATTGACCCACCATGCTTTGCGCTGTTGATATTTGTATTCCGACTGCCTACTCACCACATACAACCAACGTTTCAAGCGTCTTTTCAAGCGTCCCAATTGCCAAAAAAGACCTCCCCATTTCCTGAAATTCGCAAGGAGTTTCAAGGGGCGCGTCCGCAAATGTAGCTGATCCTTTGTAGGGGCATAAATATCTTTCAAAGAGCTAGACAAACCCCATTCTTGCATCAATAATTGTAGCTGCTCCAAAGGCAAATAAGTCTGTCCTTTTTCATACACCATCAAAGGGGTCTTCGTCCACTTCAATAATTCTTTGTTCACCCCATCCACCAAATCCTGCTCCCAACTATCCAACCATTTTGATTTATCCAAACTCCCCTCATTCAACAATGAAATAGGAATACGCCCAATTGGTTCTCGAACAGTTGCAGTTTCATTCCACATTTTTTCAACTTGCAATAAATACATCTTACCACGCTCCATCGAAAAAGAAAAATGACAAGGTACTTTTGCAAATTCGGGATGTGCTTTCAAAAATTGGTGAATATAAATCGATAACTGTATAAAATCTCTTACATAAGCATAGTGTGGATGTGATTTGCTAAAAGGTTTCCAAAATTTTCTAAAACGCGAAATTGTCGCATCTCCTTTCGAAAAGGCAGGTAATAACAAATAGTTTTTTTCTGTTTCATTCGTACCCAAATACTCCAAAATACTTGCTCCCCCTGGTCGTGTTTGCACCGTTCCTGCAATTTCAGGATGTACCATTTCCATCACCACCACTCGCTCTCCTTTCGTTACAGGATAGCTATCAAACACCTTCCCAACTGACTCAGTCAACTTTTTTTGCTCTACATTAAAGTAGTTTTGTAAGGCTTGTTTTTCCTTCAAATCCCGCGTACTAAAACTCGACAACACCGCTACTGGAAACTCAAATTGCAACTCCCACGATATATCCGTCGTCTTCAAATCCTCCGCCCACTGCACCTCGCGAAACAGCGGCACTGGAATACCCAGCTTTTTAAATTGTTGGAGTTGTTCGAGTTTATTCATAACAGGCGAAAATTACGCAAAAAAAAGCATTTTTTTAAAGAGATCTAGTTAGCATCATTTCAAGCTCTCACCCAACCACCCAACCACCCAATCTCCCAGTCATCCAATCATCATCTTCTGGGCGTGCCCCCCTTTTTGCCAATCGAAACCTGTCAGCTTGGAAAAATCTAACAGCTTGATTGGCAAAAAGGGGGTCGGGCTATCCGTTTGTAGTTGGCTCATAGGGGCTAGGGCTGCTAAACGCCTAGCAGTGTCTTCCTCCGTCAGCCCTGCTAGTCGAAGCATCCCTACGCACCTATTTCGCCAAGCTACCACTGCTATCCCTCACGCGGAAAACGATGCGACGATTTACGATTAAACGTCCGACGATTTACAGCCTAACTACTACTCTTAATTATTAAAACACCAGCGATGATGACGGGGAACAGCTCTTTTGTTGGATGTAAATCGTTTAATCGTTAATCGCCCAAAAAAAACTTCGTACATCGCACATCGCACATCGCACAAATTTCCTAGCTTTGCAGCATCATTTTTGTAGGATAAAATACCAAAGTCTACCATTATGCAAAAAATTCTCGTTCTCGGAGCTGGAAAATCAGCTACCGACTTGATTCATTACCTTTTAGACCATGCCAACGAACACGATTGGCAGGTAATAGTAGGAGATTTAGATATCGAATTAGCCACCCAAAAAGTAGGTGGACATTCTCGAGGACAAGCCATTTTTTATGATGTCATGGATGCCGAACTAACAGATAGACTCGTATCTGAAGTCGATGTCGTTGCATCTGTTCTTCCTGCAAAGTTGCATTACCTTGTAGCGGAGGCATGTATCAAACACAAAAAACACATCGTAACACCTTCCTATATCTCCTCAAGAGATAAGGCAATGGAAGCTGATTTCCGTAACAATGGGCTACTTTTCATGGGGGAGATGGGTTTGGACCCTGGCATTGATCACATGAGTGTCATGAAAATGCTCGACGAAGTTCGTCATCTCGGCGGAAAAGTCCAAGCAATTCGGTCATTTACTGGTGCTTTAATTGCACCTGAATCAGATACCAACCCCTGGCATTATAAATTTACATGGGCACCCATGAATGTGGTTTTGGCAGGACAAGGAACCGCTCAATATCTCAAAAATGGTCGTCCAAAATATATTCCTTATAATCGACTATTTGAATTAACCGAAACCTACCAAGTAGAAGGAGTGGGTGCTTTTGAGGCCTATGCCAATCGCGACTCCATCCTCTACCTCGATAAGTATAACATTCCAGAAGTGCCGACCTTTATTCGAGGAACTTTGCGACAAAAGGGTTATTGTGATGCGTGGAATGCTTTTGTAAAATTAGGCTGGACTGATAACACTTTTCCGATTATCAATTCTGAAAAGCTCACGTATAATGACTTGGTAGAAGCTTTTCTTCCAACAGATGCGAGTGAAGATAGTCGTAGCTTGGATATACGTATGGCGGAATTCCTAGACGTTGCACCGGATTCCGAATTGATGGATCAAATGCGCTGGTTGGGTATCTTTGATCATATTCAAATTCAAAAACCGAAGGCTACACCTGCCGTTATTCTTCATGATCTGCTTATCGAAAAATGGAAACTCGACGAGAATGATAAAGATATGATTGTGATGATTCACCTATTTGATTATGAACTAAATGGGCAAATGCATCGCAGACAATCGACGATGGTGATGAAAGGAAAAGACCGTGATAATACGGCTATTTCGGCTACTGTTGGTTTCCCAATGGCGATTATGGTTAAATTAATTTTGACAGGTAAAGTGTCGCATCTTTCTGGTATTCATATGCCTATTATGAAAGAGGTATATGAACCATGTTTAAAAGAATTAGCCGAGCTTGGGGTTCACTTCCACGAAGCTGAAATAACAGATAATATGTCATCAGAAATTCACATTTCTTAGGCAAGCTTTTAGT
>JAHDHP010000138.1 GCA_020631245.1 Bacteroidota bacterium
GCGTGAGGGATAGTAGTGGTAGCTTGATGAAATAGCCGCTTTGTGAAGTAATGACTAGCAGGGCTGACAGCGGAAGACACTGCTAGACATATACTGAACTAGCGGGTATGAAGCAACTACAAACGGATAGCCCGACCCATATAGAAAAAGCGCAGTAACCGTGAAACGGTTATTGCGCTTTTTCTATATGGGGCACGCCCAGTTATTGATGATTGGGTGACGGGATGATTGGATTTTCTTAGTCTTTTACCATGCTGAGTGTGAAACCAAAGGTCGTACCTACATCCTCTTTGCTTCTTACATGTACATATTGCTTGTGTGCTTCAATAATATGTTTAACAATGGCTAATCCTAAGCCTGAACCGCCTTTGCCAGTAGAGCGGGTACGACTGGGATCGACTCGGTAAAAGCGTTCGAAGAGGCGAGGAAGGTGTTGCTGACCGATTCCGATACCATTGTCCGTAACTTCCGTCAATACTTGATTTTCCATTTTATAGATACCTATCCAAGTGGTGCCCCCGATGCGCCCGTATTTGATGGAATTGGTGAGGAGATTGACAACTACTTGTTGAATTTTGGCGTGGTCAGCATTGACCATGACTGTTTTATCGCTTCCATCCTTGAATTTTAGCTTGATATTTTTTTGCTCAGCCATGATTTCCATAGATTCCATTGCTTCTTTGGCGAGGTCATATATGCGAAAGTTTTCGCGATTGAGTTCTAGTTCTCCTGCTTCGTGCTTGGTGATTACCTCCAAATCTTGAATGATACGGTTTAAACGATCTGCATTTTTATTGGCTTTGCGGAGGTATTTCATATTGATATTCTCATCGTTAAGCTTCGTTTCGATGAGGGTATCCAAATAGCCTTGAATATTGTAAACGGGTGTTTTTAGTTCGTGGGAGACATTGCCTAAAAATTCTCGCCGATAGGTTTCCATTTTTTTGAGTTGCTCAATTTCTTTCTTTTTTTCAGAAGCCCATTCTTTTACTTCTAGCTCTACTTCTTCTAGCATATTACTTTGCATATCCAGCTTTTGCAGAAAGGCTCCTTCGGGGCGTTTCATGCGGTATATTTGCTTGTATATAATTTTGATTTTGCGATAAATAAATCGTTCGATGGCGTAGTAGAAGAGGAAGTAACTAGTAAAGGTATTAAAGAGGGAGAGTAGAAATATTTGGATGAAGGGAGCCTCAAAAAAATGAGGGAAGAGTAGGTGAAAAATGCCTAGTGCAAAGAAGGAAATGATCCCAAAAATAATTGCAATTCCCTTGGTCAGTTGATTAGGGGTTACGTTTTTCATGACGGAGAGCTGTGAGGGAACCAGCAATTTTTTCAAGGACATTTTCATGATAGATATATTGTTGATATACAAAAGTACAAACAAAAAAAGTGAATGCTTAGAGAAAACTCGTCACATTCACTTGATCTATGAAAAACAATACTACCAATATAAAAAAGCAATTTGTATGATTAATCCTCACGGTACACATGTAGTAGCTCACTCAATTTTTGGCGAGCTAAAAAGATACGACTTTTAATGGTACCTAAAGGGACATTCATTTCTTCGGCAATTTCTTGATATTTATACCCTTCGTAGCGCATACGAATCGGTTTTTGATACTCTTCTGGAATTTTATTGATTGCTTTTTGAATATCTTGTTGGGTGATATTGGAAAAAGCTTGGTTTTTGACGGTAGCATTATTTGCCAATAAATAGCCATTTTCAGAGTTGTCGAAAACGGTATTCTGGCGTGCTTTTTTACGATAACCATTAATGAAAATATTGCGCATCATGGTGAGTAACCATGCTTTCATATTGCTATCGTGGCGGTATTTTTCGCGATTAGAAATAGCTTTGAGCACTGTATCCTGCATGAGATCCATTGCATCTTGCATGTCGCGTGTTAGACGAATGGCATAAGGTTGTAGATGCACGTAGTTGTGAATAACTGCTTTATTAAATTCAGAACCATTCATGGTATAATAGTTTAGAGATCAAGAATTCGAAAAGGTGAATGGTGGCGTAGTGCCCCTCATAAGAATGACGTATGAACTAGCTATTTTTCCCGATGAAGTTCATTTTTTTTTTGCTTCATCTCAAAACTGTTTGCATAATACGCCAAAAAACGATAGTTAACTGTATAGGTAGTGACAGTAGGCCTAGATTATTATTTGAATTGAAAAAAGGTCTCTGTATGTTGAATAGGTACTTATAACACTCGAAAGGTTGTTTGTGGTGTATCTTTAAAAGCTTTTTAACTTTTATTAACGGCCGTTTATTAAACGTGTAACAAAGCAAGTAAAATACAGTTTATTTCTGTAATACGTGTCACAATTAGTCAAGGTTACAACTTAGCTACTACTTTTTCTACACAGTTCCATAAACGACTAGCTGTTTTTTCCCATGAAAACTTTTGTTGTTGTGTTTTTCCATTGGTTATCAGCCTAGTAGTGAGAGTCGAATCAGTAGCTAGTTGATGAATGGCATCTGCTATGGCATCTACATTATATGGGTCTACCAATAAAGCTGCATCACCCGCTACTTCGGGCATAGAAGATACATTGGCAGTAATGGCAGGAACACCTGCGTACATTGCTTCTAAAATGGGGATACCAAAGCCTTCAAAAAAAGAAGGGTAGACTAAGCCTTCAGCAGCAGCTACTACCTTTACTGCTTCTGATAATTGTAAATGTCCTAGAAATATAACTGATGATTGGTGCTCCATATTTTGGAAGACGGTGTAAGCTTCCTGACTTTGCCAGGCTTTACGGCCTGCTACTAGAAATAAGTGCGGACTATTCGTTTTCGTTTTAAATTGATCGAAGGCACGTAATATATTCGCTAAGTTTTTACGTGGGTGAATGGCTCCGATAAAATAAAAATAAGGGAGTCCTTTACTATAAGACGTTCGCACTTGTTCTTTTTCGTCGTTATTTAATACTTTATATTGCTCATTAGCTCCATTGTATACCACATCGATCTTATCGAGTGGTGTGCCATACTGTTTGTTTAAATCTTGGCGCGTATATTCCGATACGGCTGCAATACGTTGTGATTTGGCGACATATTTAGGAGTGAAGTGTTGGTAGTAGTGACGGGTCAAAAAGGGGACTTGCTCGCCATAATGCTCGAAGGCCACATCGTGAATAACCGTAACGGTTGGTACATTGGATCGAAGAGAACAATAACCATCGGTTGATAGAAATAAGGTGGGTTGGATGCGTTTTAAGGCACGCGGCACGCTCCATTCAAACCAGGTGTACCACAAGAAGGGGTGGCGGGCAGGTGGCTGTAATACATAAGGCGTTATATTGTCTGCAAAAATGTATTCTTCTCCATAGGGGCGGTCAAAGAGGAAGGCAAAATGGTATTCGGGGTGGTTTTGGGTGATGTGGCGGAGTGATTCACAGGTAAAACGCCCAATGCCCTCTAAGCGGTTTTTGAGTAAGAAACGGGTGTTTACAGCGATGGTTTTCTTTGGCATATATTGACTTTGAAAGGTCAGGTTTTAGATAACATAGAGTAGGAGTCAGGTTTCAGAGAGGACAAGTACTCATGAAGGATAGCTTTTTAGGGAGCAATCTATGGATAAGGACTAGAAGGCATTGCTTCTACAGAAGCTGACTCCTGACTCCTGTTACCTGACTCCTTTAAAATATTCTCCTTATTTTCGCCCTCATGGCTGTCAGCAAACATTTTATACGCAATCTGGCTTTTCTACTTTTTGTAAATGTCATCATCAAGCCCTTTTGGATATTTGGGATTGATCGCACCGTGCAAAATACAGTAGGAGAGGAAGCCTATGGAATGTACTTTGTCCTATTTAATTATAGCTTCCTGCTACATATTTTACTCGATTTTGGGATCAACAATTTTAATAATCGAGCTATAGCTCAAGACCAGCAACTACTAGCGCGCTACTTTCCCAATATGATACTGATCAAATTCGGATTGATGTTGTTGTATCTGTTGCTATGCTTTGGTGGAGCTGCCTTCTTTCATAGTTTTAATCAGCAACAATGGACACTCCTGGGATTTGTTTGTTTCAACCAAGTACTTGTTTCCTTCATCTTTTACTTCCGCTCCAATTTACAAGGCTTACATTTATTCCGTCAAGATAGCATTTTATCTATACTCGACCGACTCTTATTGATTCTAATTTGTGGAGGACTCTTATGGGGTAGTTTGACCCAATTGCCCTTTCAAATAGAGTGGTTTGTATATGCTCAAACCTTTGCCTACAGCCTAGTAGCCATTATTAGCTTTTTGATGGTTGTTCGGCAAATACCTCGCTTTTCTTTCCAATTTGACAAGACGCTTTTTTTACAAATCATCAAGCAAAGTTACCCCTTTGCATTGTTGGGTATTTTTATGAGTATTTACAACCGTATTGATGCGGTTATGCTCCAAGAATTACTCCCCAACGGAGAGGTCGAAGCAGGAATTTATGCGACTGCCTATCGCTTGCTCGATGCAGTCAACATGATCCCTTTCCTATTTTCTACAATCCTATTGCCTATGTTTGCTCGCATGCTCAAAGAGCGAGAACAAATAGAAGGACTCGTATCACTTAGTGCTAGTTTGCTATATGTAGGAGCCATATCTGTTGCTTTTAGTTGCTTCTATTTTCAAATTCCGATTATGGAATTGTTGTACCAACAAGCGACCCCTTATTATATGCAAATTTTTGGTTGGCTAATGCTTTCTTTTGTGGCTATTTCATCCGTTTATGTATATGGGAGTTTACTGACCGCCAATGGTAGTTTGTGGCATTTGAATAGTATAGCGATTAGTGGAGTGATTTTAAATATTATTTTAAACTACTTCTTAATTCCTGAATATAAAGCTTTAGGGGCAGTACAAGCCACCTTTATTACCCAAGCAATCGTTGCTATTGCTCATATTTTTGTCGCTATAAAGTTGCTACAATTGCCACTAAAGGGAAGTAGCGTTTTAAAATTACTAGTGTACGCTGCTTTGGTCATCGGTATTTGTCATATCGCTCTTCAACTTCCCTTCCATTGGCTACTCAATTTTTGCCTAGCGGGCAGTTTAAGCCTCCTTCTAGCACTGCCTATGCGCTTGATTAAGTTGGCGGAGGTAAAACGCTTATTTTAGAGGCTGTTTTGATTTTACAATCAGGCTTGCAAAATCATCTTTTTAACCCTAATGATGTCTTTTTTTCGGCACGTAGTTCCACTATGCACCTCAAAAAAGCCTTCATTAGGTCGAAAAATATAGCTTTTTCAGCTCCAATTGTAAAATCAAGCCAGCCTCTCTAGCTCAAACTGCAATATTTCCACAAACTTTCTTATATTAACCACTACGTAAATCATTTTTTGATAAAAATTATTAATATCATGTCTGAAGAAGTGAATAATTTGATGAGTAAGGCGAGAGCCTACATGCAAAAAGCACTAGATCATCTTGAAAATGAATTAACCAAAGTTCGTGCAGGACGTGCCAATCCTAGCATGTTAGAAGGTATTACAGTAGATTATTATGGCTCACCAATGCCTATTAATCAAGTGGCAAATGTAAGTAATGTGGATGCGCGAACCCTCGCCATTCAACCCTGGGAAAAAAATATGTTAGGGCCTATTGAAAAGGCAATTTTTGGAGCTAACTTAGGTATCACTCCACAAAATGATGGGGAAATTATTCGACTCAATGTACCTCCATTAACAGAAGAGCGACGTAAGAGTTTGGTAAAGCAGTCTAAAGGTTTAGGGGAAGAAGCGAAGGTGAGTATTCGAAATGTACGTAAGGATGCTAACCAAGCAGTAAAGAAGTTGGTAAAAGATGGATTAGGAGAAGATATGGGAAAATCAACTGAGTCAAGAGTACAAGATTTAACCAATAAGTTTGTAGAAAATATTGATAAACTAGTAGGTGCGAAAGAAAAAGATATTATGACGATTTAATAGTTGGGCATGAGTAGAGACAAGGCATGCCTTGTCTCTACTCATGCCCACACCTTCGTCCCTTCCGAACAATTCGCACAAATATCAATTTCCTTCCGAGAACGAAAAATCTTCGCCCGAAAATCTTGATAGGCTTCGCCTTGCCACATTTCCTTAAACGATTGTGAACGCAAATCACCCATTGCGTGACTAGCATCCTTGTCAAAACAGCAAGGAACGACTTTGCCATCCCAGGTAATGACACAAGAATGCCAAAGCTTCCAACAATGATTTAATAGTTTGTTTTTGATTTGGTAGGTTCCATCCTCTTGTTGGCGATAACGAGAGTATTGGTCAATAGTAGGAATTAAGGGGTTTCCTTGCTCGTAATCGTATATCTGCGCGGTTTTAAACACGACCTCATCTACTCCAATTTCATCGGCTAATTGTTGGACTTCTTCAATTTGGTGTTCATTGGGTTTGACGACTAGAAATTGAAAAATGATATGAGGTGTTTTCGACTTCAATTCTTTTTTCCAACGTACCAAATTACGCGTGCCTTCCAATACCTTTTCTAGTTTTCCTCCAATACGATATGATTGATAGGTTTCTTGAGTGGTTCCATCAATGGAAACGATGATACGATCTAAGCCGGATTGGATGGTGCGAAGCGCGTTTTTATTATCGAGGAAATGTGCATTGGTGGAGGTAACTGTATATAAGCCTTTTTCGGAGGCATACTTTACCATATCCAAGAAATCGGGATTGAGGTAGGGTTCTCCTTGAAAATAGAAGTATAGATAAACCATATACTCCGCTAGTTCGTCGATAGTTTCGCTGAAAAAATCTTTTTGGAGCATCCCGGTAGGGCGCGTAAAAGAGCGCAATCCACTAGGACATTCTGGACATCGAAGGTTGCAAAAGGTCGTAGGTTCGAAGGAGATGGTAAAAGGAAAGCCCCATTGTTGAGGCTTTTTTGTCCATAAAGAATAGTAATAGGAGGATAACACTTGAATGCCATTCCAAACTCTTTTGGGAGTGAGTTTGGAGGCGAAGTTCAGGGTATCGGTATAAGATAAGTTTGCCATTTATGACTTATAAAGTGGAGCCAAATTGTTGCAGAAAACGCACATCGTTTTCGAACATGAGGCGAATATCGTCAACTTTGTAACGTAACATTGCGGTACGCTCTACTCCCATTCCAAAGGCGAAGCCCGTATATTTTTCTGAATCAATACCACAGTTCTCTAATACCTTGGGGTCTACCATTCCGCAACCTAAAATTTCTACCCAGCCTGTGTATTTACAGATCGCACATCCTTTGGCATCGCATACGAAGCAAGAGACATCCATTTCGGCAGATGGCTCGGTGAAAGGGAAGAAAGAAGGACGAAGTTGGATATTGGTATTTTCTCCAAACATTTCTCGCGCAAAATAAAGCAGGGTTTGCTTTAAATCGGCAAAGGATACATTTTCGTCGATGTAGAGGCCTTCTACTTGGTGGAATTGGCAGTGTGCCCTTGCAGAGATGGTTTCGTTGCGATAAACCCGCCCAGGTACGATGATACGAATAGGAGGTTTACGATCTTGCATCACTCGCGATTGTGCCGCAGAGGTATGGGTACGCAAAAGCATCGCAGGATCAGTCATTCGATTGATGTAGAAGGTATCCTGCATATCACGAGCGGGATGATCTTCTGGTGTGTTTAGTGCCGTAAAATTATACCAATCCGATTCAATTTCTGGGCCTTCTTCTACTACGAAGCCAATGCGGGTAAAGATGTCAATCATCTGGTTCATAACTACTGATAGTGGATGACGGCTAC
This sequence comes from Bacteroidota bacterium, assembly GCA_020631245.1. GTDB lineage: Bacteria > Bacteroidota > Bacteroidia > Chitinophagales > UBA2359 > JAHDHP01. Next base: position 7,734 of record JAHDHP010000138.1, read on the forward strand.
CTATTCCTCTTTGGTTTACAGGAATATGCATGTCTGGTATATCTACCGACTCATCCGCTTTCTGTTCGAGTAGCTCTCGTATTTCGGTAAGTTTTGCTTCAGCAGCTTGCTTAACCGAGTTGGCTAATTGTCCAAATTCTTTTCGTTTTTCTGCTTCTATGGCTTTCATGCCCCCAAATAATTCACGCACTTTTCCTTTGCTTCCTAAAATATCAATCCGAAAACGTTCTAAGTCGTCTTTACTAGTGGTGGTGAATGCTTGTACTTTGCTAAGTAACTCTTGGGCATTGTTGAATAAGTCCTGGCTCATTTTTAATGTTCTTTGAGAAGTTCTTCAATTTTCTGGGCGTAAAGGTCTTCATTTCCTTTCACATAAGAAAGAGAAATATAGCGAATTACCCCTTTTTTATCAATTATCATGGTTGTTGGGTAGCCCATGAGGTTGAATCGGTCTTCTAAATTGGTATCAATAGAATGTAGCGTTTCGAAAATAGGCTCTCCACTACCAGGTGTTTTTTGAAGTACCGACATGATGGGATAGTTTTCGATAGCGTTTCGAATAGCGGCATCATCGTTTTTAACCATTGATAAAAACTTGACACCAAAGCCATCGTATTTTTTTCCTAAATCGACCATCGCGGGCATTTCTAACATACAGACACTACAACCAATAAACCAAAAATTTAGCAATACCACTTGTCCTTTAAAATCTTCGAGCTGTACTTTCTTCCCTTCCATATTTGCCAGTTCAATATGTGGTACGAGGCTATTTTTGAGGAAGTATTTGCGAGAGTGATAAAAAGCTGTATTAGCATCGCTCGTATTTAGATCTAAGTAGGTGCCAGGAGGCAAATATTGCCATTGTGGGTCATAGCTAGGGTTTTCGGTAATGGGGAAGCTATGCTGATCTAGAAAGCTGAGTTGAAGGGTGTTTTTGTTTTTGAGGTAGATGTCGAAAACAACTTGATGTCCTTCGAGAGCTACTACTTTTATTTTATCCTTAATAAAGTATATTTCACTTCCTTCTTTTACCTTGGGCACTACTTCAAAACGTTGTGGGTCTATACCTGGAACATTTACTTGAATGGTAGTACTACCGTAGCGATAAAACTTCGTTTTGTTGACTAGTTTGATGTGTGAGCGATAGCGCGAAGTACCAAAACGATCTTGAGCTTGAACGATTGTAGTCATACTAATGAGTAGTATGATAGTCATTAATTGTTTCATGAGTAATTGCTAATAAAATTAAAGTCTAATGGGACGCGAAATATTGAAACCAAGTCTAAATTCCCCATCTAACCAATTTTTGAGGGTGTAGGGAATATACTGGTTCTCTATAATTCCAGGGGTATTGGAAAAGTTCAAATGAAAGACATGCCCACCAGTTCTAAATTCGAATCCGATACCTAGTGGCATATAAAAATCTTGTCCTCCATTTAACGTACTGTCATTTCTAAAATTGGATAACAGGTAATAGTAATCAAAAATAACGGCAATATTTTTAGAGATTCCAATTCGTCCTCCTACACCAATAGAAAAGTTATTATTCTCATCTCCAAATCGCACAAAGTTTCGGTGTAAGAAATTGGGCATCAATTGGAGGGAGAGTCGTGGTGAGAATTTGCGTGCTATAATGACTTGGAAATCATACGACATACGATGGGCAAAGGTGGTAAATGCTGTTTCGGAAGTCGGTACTGTTCCAGCATCCATGTGACTAATGACTGCATTACCGAATACGGTTAGTGATAGAGGGGAACCGCCTTTGGCTTGTCGTAGGATTTGGTATTTGGCGAATCCATCAATGAGTTTGGTGGGTCCAGCTCCATCGACTCCTTTACTTCGCCCAAAACCGAGGGTCAGCTGATCGGTGATTCCGTATTCAAAGGCGATACGGACATCGGTGACATTATCGAAACCGAAGAGGCTTTGTATACCACCTAAGTCGCCGCCCATATCTCCAAATCGGTGTGTTATGCGTACATCAAGGTGGCGTTTACGTACTGTTTCGGTCGTGTGTGCATTGATGAGTCGCGTGGTTAGGAATACATCAGATTCTATTTCCTTGTTTGCTTTTTCTTCTTGGGCAAATGTACTGGAAGAAGTAGCAAAAAATAGAGGAATGGCAATAAAGAAAAGAAGTAATGGTCTAATCATGGCTAGGTGGTTTTATTTTGAATTAGCGTTTTTCTGTTTTACATATGCGTCTAGTTGTTGATAAAAGTCTGCTCCAAAGTGAGTTATTAATGGAGCTTTTAAGAACTGATATAAAGGTAGTTTTTCTTTTTGTCCGAGTTGACAAGCAGGGGCACAAATTTTCCATTGATCGTACTGTAACTGTTTGAACACCCCTTTGCGCTCAATGCGAATAGGGTACAAATGGCAGGATTGAGGTTTTATCCAGTCGATGACTCCCGCTTCGTGTGCTTCTTGGATACCGCATTTGCTGATACCTAGTTCGTTGTAGGTGATATAGGCACAGGCTTTTTGTTCGATGAGTGGGGTGGCATAATCAGCATATTCTCGAGTGTCACTAGGAATGTAGCTGCCTTGTTCTTCGATCACTTCTTTTCCTTCTTCGGTAAGGAAGGGTTCGATTTTGTGGTAATCTCGTTCTAGTTGATCGGCTTCGTGTTCTAGTAAGGGAGCACCTCCGTCTCCTTCTATACAACAAGCTCCTTTGCAGGCTTGTAGGTTGCAGATGAAGTGGGTGGTGGTTATTTTTTCGTCGATGAGGAAATCGTTGATGAGAAGCATGTATAGGGGAATGAGTGAGGCAGAGACAAGGCATGCCTTGTCTTTACGAATGAATTTGCGTTAGGTCTATCCAATTATAAACCCACCTCCTGCGTGAGGGATAGTAGCGGTAGCTTGGGGAAACAGGAGCTTTGTGAGGCTTGCTGAAGGGTGGCTGAGCGACGGAGCGAAGACGCACTGAAGCTATAGGCGAACAAGCTACTGTGAGCCAACTACAAGCGGATAGCCCGACCCCTATTGCGTATATTTTATTGCTTATGTTCATGCGAAGACGCATGAACGGGCAATAAAATATACGCAATAGGGGGCACGCCCATAAAATAATTATTTAAATAGATCGACTTTGTTTTTGCTAGTAGT
>JAHDHP010000139.1 GCA_020631245.1 Bacteroidota bacterium
CAGATGTTTTTTATTTCTTTTGATAGGGACATGGCAATGAGTGAATGAGTGAATGGTAATAAAATCCATTTCGAATGAAGATGCAAGTATTACTACAAAAAAATCAACCCTTATTTCTGCGTAACGCCCATTCAGTCATTCGCACACTCGCTCATTCACTCATTGTTTTGTGTGAAGGATAGTAGTGGTAGCTTGGCGAAATGGCTGTTTAGTGAAGCAAGGACTAGCGGGGCTGACAGCGGAAGACACCGCTAGGACTATGCTGAACAAGCAGCCATGAGACAACTACAAACGGATAGCCTGACCTGAAGCAGGGATTGGGGGTTTGTGGGCTTGAGGGATTGTGTTAGCGTTACACATTCATTTTATCAAGCCCACATATCTCCAATTGCTGCGAAAGGACACACCCAAAAATAGATAAAATCTAAAAGATAAAGGCTCTTATTACATTAGAATATCTAAAGCTTTCATATTTTATATAATTTCTAATAGGATTCATTAACTTTACAATTTGTCATTTACCTGCTATTTTACCTTCTAATTTTTGAATCGTGAAAACGTATATCATATCCTTTATTCTCCTTGTTGGTTTATTTTTTTCAACTGCTAGTACTGTACAAGCGCAAATTGGCAATCACTCAGTAGCGCGTGAGTGGAACGAATTAGTGTTAAAATCTATACGGAATGACTTTGCTCGACCGACGGTTCATGCACGTAATTTATTTCATACTTCGGTAGCGATGTATGATGCTTGGGCGGTGTATGACACAACAGCCCAAACCTATTTTCTCGGTAGAGAATGGGATGGTTATGCTTGTCCGTTTGAGGGGGTAATGATGTCACCGATGGATGTAAAAGCGGCTCAGGAAGAGGCGATGAGTTATGCGATGTATCGCATATTGTTGCAGCGATTTAATAGGGCACCAGGCAGAGTCGAATTGCGGATGGATTATATGGCACTGATGGAGGAATTGGGTTATGATCCTTCTTTTGTGGATACGGATTATTCGACAGGTAATCCAGCGGCATTGGGAAATTATATTGCACAGTGTTTGTTGGATTTTGGCTTGCAAGATGGGGCGAATGAGCAAAATGATTATGCCAATTTATATTATCGTCCTGTCAATTTGGGGATTGTAATGACGCAGGAAGGAAATCCAAATTTGAGATTTCCAGATCGTTGGCAGCCGATTACCTTTGATGTTTTTATTGACCAAAGCGGCAACCAAATACCTACTAATACACCTCCTTTTTTGAGTCCTGAATGGGGTAATGTTACTCCTTTTTCATTGCAAGAAGAAGACTTGACTATTTATAATCGTAATGGTCAGGAGTATCGAGTATACCATGATCCTGGCCCTCCTCCTTCTTACCAAACCGATGCGTATAAATGGGGTTTTGCTTTGGTATCTGTTTGGTCCTGTCATAACTCGCCTAATGATGAGGTGCTATGGGATATTTCTCCTGCTTCACTTGGTAATATTTCACTCGATAGCCTGCCTACAACCATAGAGGGTTTAGAAGATTTTTATGATTTAATTGAAGGAGGTGATCCGAGTAATGGGCATGAAGTGAACCCTGTTACAGGACAGCCTTATGAGCCACAAATGGTACCTCGTGGTGATTATGCGCGAGTATTGGCGGAGTTTTGGGCGGATGGGCCTGATTCAGAAACGCCTCCAGGGCACTGGTTTACGATTTTGAATTATGTGCATGATCACCCACAGTTTGAAAAACGATTTAAGGGGGAAGGCGACATTTTGGATGATTTGGAATGGGATGTAAAAGCTTATTTTATGATGGGCGGAACGATGCATGATGTGGCAATTTCGGCTTGGGGTATTAAGGGTTGGTATGATTATGTTCGTCCTATTTCTGCTATCCGTTGGATGTGCCAGAATGGACAGAGTTCTGATCCTGATTTACCGAGTTATTCTGTAGATGGAATTCCTTTGATTCCAGGTTATATTGAGTTGATTGAGGAAGGGGATGCTTTGGCAGGTAATAATAATCAGTATGTTGACCAAATAAAAGTGTATGCTTGGCGAGGACCCGATTTTATTGATGACCCTGAAACGGATATGGCAGATGTGGGATGGATTCGCGGCGTAGAATGGTGGCCTTATCAACGTCCTTCGTTTGTAACACCTCCTTTTGCGGGTTATGTATCGGGGCATTCCACCTATTCGCGGGCTGCTGCCGAACTGTTGACATTGATGACGGGGGACCCATTTTTTCCAGGAGGAATGGGGGAATTTATAGCTAAGAAAGATGAGTTTCTCGTTTTTGAAGAAGGACCTAGCCAAGATATTAAATTGCAGTGGGCGACTTATCGCGATGCTTCTGATCAAACGAGCTTGTCGCGTATTTGGGGCGGTATTCACCCTCCTGCTGACGATATTCCTGGGCGTTTGATTGGGGAAAAAATTGGTACGGCTGCTTTTGATTTTGCTGCTTATTATTTTGAAAGAGATGATGATGGGGATGGGGTGATAGCTATTAAAGATTGTGATGATAATGATCCTGATGTGTACCCGAATGCTCCTGAATCGTGTGATGGGAAAGATAATGATTGTGATGGATTTATTGATGAAGAGGTACCTCTGTATACCTTTTACTTGGATAGTGATGGAGATTCGTTTGGCGACTTATCGAACTCCATCGATACTTGTATTGCTAACCCACCAATGGGCTATGTAACGAATGGTACCGATTGTGATGACCAAAATAGACAAATACATCCACTGGCTGAGGAAGTTTGTGATGGTTTCGATAACAATTGTGATGGGCAACTAAATGAGGGGATTCAACGGTTTTTGTTTTTTCGGGATAATGATGGAGACGGATTTGGAGATATTGCTTATCAATTGGATACTTGTACCTTTATTCCACCTGAAGGTTATGTGCGTAATAATGGCGATTGTAATGACTCAGATGCAGATATAAGTCCCAATGCGATGGAAGTTTGTGACGGTATTGATAATAATTGTAATGGTCGTAATAACGAATTTACCCTTCGATGGCTTTACTTTGCCGATGCAGACAATGATGGTTTTGGTGATCCAGCCGTTACGCTAGATACTTGTATAACAAGCCCACCGATGGGATATGTCGATAATGACCTCGATTGTAATGATGCAGATGCAAATATTCACCCTGATGCTATGGAGATTTGTGATGACATTGATAACAATTGTAATGGTTTATTGAATGATGGACTAGAGCGATTTACCTACTATTTGGATGCGGATGAAGATAACTTTGGTGACCTTGCCTACCCCATTGATACCTGTATTACCAGCCCACCAATGGGATATGTCGATAATGCGGACGACTGTAATGATGCAGATCCAAATATTCATCCTGATGCTATGGAGATTTGTGATGACATTGATAACAATTGTAATGGCTTATTGAATGATGGATTGGAACGGTTTGTTTACTATTTGGATGCCGATGAAGATACATTTGGTGATCTTGCCTACCCCATTGATACCTGTTTAACTAATCCTCCAATGGGATATGTGGATAATGCAGATGATTGTAATGATGCAGATGCAGCTATTCATCCTGATGCGGATGAAATTTGTGATGGTATTGATAACAATTGTAACGGTTTATTGAATGATGGATTGGAACGGTTTACCTACTATTTGGATGCGGATGAAGATAACTTTGGTGATCTCGCCTACCCCATTGATACCTGTATTACTAGCCCACCAGCAGGATACGTTGATAATGCAAGTGATTGTAATGATGCAAATGCAGCTATTCGCCCTAATGCAGGGGAAATATGCGATGGGGTGGATGATAATTGTAATGGTATATTGAACGATGGCTTGCCACGGTATATCTACTTCTTGGATGCCGACCAAGATCAATTTGGAGATCCTCACTCATGGCTAGATACTTGTATCACTTCTCCTCCGATGGGATATGTGTTAGATAGTACCGATTGTGATGATGCAAATCCAGGTATTTATCCTGGTGCCGAAGAGATTCCAGATAATGGTATTGATGAAGATTGTTCGGGGGTTGATTTATATGTGGAAGTTAAAGTTTTCCCTAATCCTGTAACCGATTATCTCATCATCCACTTCCCTACTGAAGAAGCAATGAAGGTGGAAGTATTTAGTGTAGAAGGGCGACTGATTAAGGTATATGATTTGCCATTTTATGACCGTGAAGCTTATCTCGATCTTTCTTATTTACCACAAGGTATTTACCTTCTTAACTTTTGGAATAAAGATCGTAGAAAACGGTATTTCCAGCGAAAGGTATTTAGGAATGATAATTAGTAAAGATAAATAAATAAGTAGGGCCATAATGTGACACTAGCTTGTTGCTAGACAAGGCGTGAAACGTAGGCGATGCAGCGCATCGGCGAGGCTTTACAACACAGTATAGTGACAAGATAGTCAGCATAATGGCCTTAGTTATTTATTTTTCTTTACTTAAATAAGCCTACCTATAGGAGAACATCAAATTCCATTACCTACTCCACTAAACGCAAACATCTACTTGTTGCATGTTCAAAGTGCCGAAGGAACACAAACGTTTAAATTAATTGCTCCATCATTTTTTTATTTGGACGTGCCCCCTTTTTTCATAAAAATACTCCCATCAGCAAGAATGCTGGTGGGAGCATTTTTATAAAAAAGGGGTCGGGCTATCCGTTTGTAGTTGCCTTGCAGAAAAGCTGTTCCGCTATATTGCCTAGCAGTGTCTTCCGCTGTCAGCCCTGCTAGGCAAAGCGTCACTACCTTTCTGTACAGACGTTGCGCGCAACGTCTCTACGGCAAGCTACCACTACTATCCCTCACGCGAGACAATGACTGAATTAGTGAATGCCCGAATGACTGAATGGCGCAACGCCTATTCACTCAATCATTCAACCACTCATTAATTTAATACGGTTTCTCTGCTTCCAACTGTACTACTTGTCGATCTTGCACCATCACTTTTATCGTGATCGGGTTACAACACACTTCACAATCCTCCACATATTCCTGCCGATTTATAGATAGATCAATAAGCATTGATATTTGCTGAAAACAATAAGGACAATATAAAAAGCTCTCTTCCATAACAAAGTACCAATTTTGCTTTTTTTTTATTACTTAATTCCCTAACAGTTAAGGATCAACTATGTTTTTAGATTCCAAATAATTATGTTATTTTAGAATAACATTACCTATTTTCAACATATATGTATGAGTGATAAAATTGCTATAAGTAAGGAAAAACTGAAGGTAATCATTCGCTTACTTGATCGATATTATGATTTCTCTGGCTATAAAGAAAATACGCTAAAGCGTCGTATATCTAAACGGATGCAAGCAATGAAACTATCTGATCCTACCGAATATATACAGTATTTAGAAAATCATTTCTCCGAATTACAACAACTTGCCTTTGACATTTTCATTAATGTTACCCGTTTTTTTCGCGACCGAAACGTATTTAAATATCTAGAAGAAATATTACTTCCACAACTCATTAAAGCCAAACATCCTCACCAAGCTATTCGCATTTGGTCGGCAGGTTGTGCTAGTGGAGAAGAAGCCTATTCAATTGCTATTTTATTAAATGAGTACGAAGAGAAACATAATTGCAAATTAAACGTAAAAATTATTGCCACCGATGTAAAAGCAAGTTCCATTGAAAAAGCAAAAAAGGGGATTTTTTCTACACGGGAAGTTCATCAACTACCGCTACATTATTTATCAAAGTATTTTCAATTTGAAAATAATCATTACAAAATAAAAAAAACAATAAAGAAAAGGGTACTTTTTAGTATCCACGACATTACACAAGACCCTCCTTTTGGCAAGATGGATCTTGTTTTATGTCGCAATTTACTTATTTATTTTAATCGAGATTTACAGCAAAAAATTTTTACAAACATTGCATTTTCCTTAAATTTAAAAGGGTATTTGATTTTGGGTAAAAGTGAAACACTCGTAGATCATAATCCTATTTTCACCTCCATCCAACCTTCTTTAAAAATATATGCGAAAGTTAGTAACAAACGACAAGAACACTTTTTTCACCTTAATGTAGATTATAAAAGCATTATTACAGGTGTAGCTTTGTCGAATAAGCAAGCAGGCAATATGGATAATCCATCAATTACAAATGCATTTCAACAATTACTTTATCGTCGTTATAGCCCTGCGGTAGTAGTTATCGATAGTTCTTTCCGAGTGAAACATATCAGTCGAAAGGCCCGCCAATACGTTGATGTGCCCGAAGACTATACACATGCTCATGATTTATTTTCAATTGCTGCACCAGAAATAAATGCAGTAGTTCGTACTGCTATGAATCAAATGCAATCTGCGGAAAATAAATACGAATTTCCTAATGTGCGTCTTATTATTAACAAACAGGAGGTAATTTTAAATATAGCAGTGGAGACTTTGCTAATAGATCAAAATCAAAGTTTTTATACCATAGTCTTTACACCAGCATCCGACTCTACAAACAAAACGTCCACTAGTCAATCTTCCAATCTCATTCAAGATATTAATTTAAGCCTTCAAAATCAACTTTTACAAACGGAGCAAAATCTACAAAAAACAATTCAAGAATTAGAAGCTTCGAATCAAAACTTGTTAGCTTCCAATGAGGAGTTACAAAGTACCAATGAGGAGTATATTTCTGTTAATGAAGAACTACAAAGCATTAATTCGGAATATCAATTGACGATTGAAGAGTTATCTCAAGCCAATCAGGATATTGACCATATTCTTCAAAGTACAGATATTGGTACGTTGTTTTTAGATAGCCAACTTCGAATTAGAAAATTTACCAACGCTATCCAGCCGATTATCAATTTGACCAAAGTTGATATCAATCGCCCTTTCTCTCATATTACTAATAACCTGCAAAATATTGACCTAATAGCGGAAGCCAAGCTGGTCATGAAAAAAGCGCGAGCTGTTGAAAAAGAAGTACAACTAAAAGATGGAAGTTGGTATTTGATGCAACTTACTCCTTATCAAGAACAACAACCTGCCCAAATAGGAACAGTCATTAGTTTTATCAATATTCAGCCACTCAAATTGACAGAAGCAGCACTTCGCAAACAACAGTTGCGTTATAGTGGTATTTTCCATAACACCTATCAATTCATTGGACTACTATCTACAGATGGTATTTTATTAGAGGCCAATGAAACAGCATTAGCATTTGGTGGCTTAAAACCCGAAGATGTACTCAACAAACCTTTATGGAATAGCTACTGGTGGCAAATATCAAAAAAAGCACAAACTGCCTTAAAAAAAGCCATCAAAAAGGCGGCATCTGGCGAATTTGTCCAATATAATGAGACTGTTTGGGGGGCTAATCGAACACCTGAAATCATCGATTTTACCCTCAAACCACTATTTAATGAAGAAGGAGAAGTTGTTTTTATTGTTCCAGAAGGGCGACTTATTTCAGAAGAAGTGAATATGCGAAATGCCCTTCAAAAAAATGAGCAGCAATATCGCGCCTTGATTGAAGGAAGCCAGGAATTGATACAAAGTATGGATTTGGAGGGGAATCTTCTTTTTGTTAATCAGACTTGGAAACAAAAACTGGGTTATACAGATGAAGATTTAAAAACACTTAAAATCTTTGATATTATCCCTGCTGAAATGCATGAGCATTGCCAAATGATACTTCAACAAGTAGTAGCTGGAGAATTAACGCACAAAATCAATGTTGTTTTTCAAACCAAAACAGGAGAGTCACTGAAGCTTTATGGCGATTTGGTTCCTAACTATGAGAAAGAGGAGATCACTAATATTTTAGTTTTTCTAAAAGATGTTACCGAACAACGAAAAATAGAATTGGCTCTTAAAGAAAGTGAAGAATTATATCGAAGTTTATTTGAAACCTCCTATCTAGGCCTCATGCTCTACGATCTGGATTCTCAAAAAACCATTACGGCTAACCCAACTGCTATGCGTTTATTGGGATATGATGCGGACGAAATTATTACGAAAGGGGCATACGACTTTGTTCCTTCTCACTTACCAGATGGTAGCTCTTCCCGCCCACTAATTGATGATATGACTGAACGTGTCAGACAAGGAGAATTTATTCATAGAACTATTCCTAGTCAACATAAAGATGGCACTATCTTTATGACTGATCTTACAATTAGTCCTGTTGTCATTAAGAATAAAGTACATGCACTAGCATCCATACGAGACATTACAGAAGAGATTCAACAAGCACAAATAATAGAAACCAGTCAAAGGCGATTTAAAGCTGTTTTCGATCATCATCCAGTAGGTATTTCAGTTGCCAATAAAGATAATATTATTATTGAGGCCAATCAGTTGTTGGTGCAAATGTTAGGTTATACTAAAGAAGAATTAATTGGTCTCTCCTTTGTAGACATCACTCATCCTGAAGATAGAACTAGCAATAAAGAAAGATTACTTAAATTGATCGAAGGCGATATCGAATATATTAGCTTCGAAAAACGGTATCTTCGAAAAGATGGGAGTCATTTTCTTGCCCAAATAAGTGTCTCTATTTATTATAATGAAGAGAATGAATTGATCTACCTCGCTTCTATACAGGATATTGATCAACAACGCCAAACAGAGCTTCAATTAATTGAAAGGGAGCGATTGTATCGCAACTTGTATGATAATAGTTATAATGCCATTTGCATTATTGATATTACTGGTAGCAGATTAATCGACTGTAATGATCGTTATCTAGAACTTTTTGAATGCACTAAAGAAGTTATACCTACTATTGATCCGATGTTGTTTGTTGCATCGACACAACATGAAGGGCAAACTGCTGTTGAGTTTGTTCAAAATATCAATGCACAAATCGTTAAAAATGGAAGTTTTAGCTATCCATTTATTGGGAATAAACTAAAAAGTAAGCAAGCCTTTTATGCAAAAGCCACCTCTATTTTACATGAAAAAGAGGGAAGTCAACAAATTATTGTACTGGTTCAAGACATAGATGCAGCTTATCGATACCAAGCAACTATTGAGCAAAAAGTAAATGAATTGGATGAGAAAAACAAAGAGTTAGAAAAGTATATCAACTCAAATTTAGAGTTGGAAAATTTTGCTTATATTGCTTCTCATGATTTGCGCGAACCACTACGCACTATTACTAGTTTCTCCCAATTATTGAGGTATAAACACAATGAACATCTTCCACAAGAAGCAAAAGAGTATTTACAGTTTATTCATCAAGCAACTCGCAATCTAAATATGGTTGTCGAAGACTTGTTAAAATTTTCTCGAGTCAATACACAGGAATTTATCCGACAAAATGTGGATTTAAATCAACTTATTAAAACGATCCAACAAGATTTACAAAATAAAATTGAGCTTGAAAAAGTTACCTTCGAAATACAGCTCCTTCCCTCCCAACTATCTGTCAATCAATCTCAAATTTATCAGGTTTTCCAAAACCTAATCAATAATGCGATTAAGTTTCATCATCCTGATCGTTTGCCTATTATCAGTATCAATGCAAAGCAAGAAAAAGATATATGGCATTTTACAATTACGGATAATGGTATTGGTATAGAAGAAGAGTATCAGGAGAAGATTTTCTTATTATTCAAAAGGCTCCATAACAAAGAGAAGTACGAAGGTACAGGCTTAGGATTGGCGATTTGTAAAAAGGTCATTGAAAAACATGGTGGAAAAATTTGGATGGAATCAAAATATGGAGAAGGAACCACTTTTCATTTTACCATTCCGATTGTGGAGGAATATTAGAATTGGGAACAAAATGTACAGCCGTCCATTTATGGCGGCTCACGATGGAACGTCAATTATTATTAGATACAAGCTCATTTTAGAAGCTTTATCGTTCTGACCTGAGACGCGATAAATCGCCGTCTGTACACACCTAATTACTTCCCCTTAAACTCAGGAGTTCTTCCCTGCATAAATGCCGTTACGCCCTCTATCATGTCAGGTTTTCCAAAAACCGTTTTTTGCTGTTGTGCTTCGTAAGTTATTGTTTCTTGTAAGGAGTGCGTGCTCGCATAATGCAAGTCGGCTTTTGTTACCCCAATAGCCTTTGTGGGGCGTGCCGCTAGTTTGGCAGCCCATGCTTGCGTAGTAGTGAGTAGTTCCTCATCAGATACGACTTTATTGGTGAGTCCGAGTTCTAGGCAGCGACTAGCAGGAATTTTCTCTCCTTCAATAGCAATTTCTAATGCTCTACTATACCCTACTTGGCGTGCTAATAACCAACCTGCTCCCCCATCAGGCCCCAGTCCAATATTAATAAAAGCATATCGAATGCTGCTATTTGCTCCCATGATACGTAGATCGCAAGCCAATGCAAAAGCACATCCTACACCAGCAGCCGAGCCATTGATTGCTCCAATAATAGGTTTGGGCATCGTCGTCATTTGTTCGATAATGGGTCCATAGTTGATGATAATATAATCACAGACATTTTCAGGGTTTACCTTTGCTCCTAGTGTTTGCATATCGGCTCCTGCGCAGAAACCGCGCCCTGCACCTGTAAGGATAACTGCTCTAACTGTATCATCATTCGCAGCTTTGGACAATGCCCATTTGAAGCCTGCGACTAAATCATCATTGGCTGCATTATATCTTTCGGGACGATGGAAGGTGATAGTTGCTACTGCGCCTTCTTGAGCATATAAGACCGCTTCGTTTTGTGCAGGTGCTACGGGTTGAAGTGATGTTGACATAAGTATATTTTGTGCGATGTGCGATGTGCGATGTG
>JAHDHP010000140.1 GCA_020631245.1 Bacteroidota bacterium
ATTTCTTCTTCACCAAAGTTAATTCCCCATAACCTTCATTATAAAGAACCATTCTATTTTGAGTCACTTCTTTAATATCAAAAGTAACATTATAATCTAGTGGTTGAGGTACTTCAGAGTTAGGGTTTTTATCAATCATATATTGGACATCGAGAAAGCTAACCGATATTTGTTTTTTCCCTTTAAGTAATGACCAACTACAGGAATACTCAGCTCTATTGGGAGCTTTAATATCATTACCCGAAGGTGCTTCTATTTGGAGATCAGTATTGATAAGTTTCATAGAACCATCAGCATTTAAATGACCACTAAACTTTTTATTGTTTTCTACAATCAACCAATTTGATTTTTCAATATCACGATAGGCATCATCTCTAGTAGAGCCTGTAACTTCATTGTTTTTCGTTGTAGTAATTCCCTCTTGTTTAAGCTTTGTTTGATCAAACATTGGTTTGTAAGTAAATGCTCCCTTTTTGTCATATGTAGTCTCTTTTCCTATCTCATAATCCACATTTACTTTCCATTCTCCATTTTCCATTTTTGTTCCACTAATCGTTCCTTTATTAAGTGGCATATAGCCTGTTTGACTACAAAAACACATCACATAAAAACGAGCATTTGAGGCTACTAAATCGTCATGATTAATAGTAAAACTATCTCCTTCAGGTGGATCAATAGCAAAAATTAGTTGTTCGGTGAATTCCTCATCCGCCATTTTAGGATCATCAGGACCTTCTACTTCCTGAAAGAAAACCCACTTATTTCCTTTACAAAGAATGGGGTGAGAGTTTTCATCTAATGTTATCGCGTAGTCTTTGTAGATTCGATTTATGGCATATCCTTTTTCAGGATTAAATTTTACAGGGATTGATATTTGAGAAACGGTTGAACAAGTGGGAATAGTGACTTTTTGTTCTAATTCAGGACCTTTGGGTGGTTTGGTACCGCAACCATTTAGGATGGCAGTTCCAATAATCATTAGTCCTAATAAAATGGAGTAACTGGATTTGTACATGTTGAGTAAGTTTTGATTTTACTAATTTCTAAAAACCTGTTGTATATTGAAATGTACATGAATATAATGATTATTGGTGAATAGTTATAATTTATGTAAAATTCAAATGTTTTGTCTCTTCGCTCATTCACTCAATCAATCATTGACTTGCGTGAGTGATAGTAGCGGTAGCTTGCCGAACTAGAAACGGTGTGACACCCACTGAAGGGTGGCTGAACGATGGAGTGAAGACGCACTGAAGTGATGGTGGAACTCGTTTTCTAGGAGGGAACTACAAGCGGATAGCACGACCTGAAGCAGGGATTGAGGGAATGGGGGCTTGTGGGATTGGGTTGCGTTACGCGCTCAACAAATCAAGCCCACATTTCTTGAAATACCTGCGAAAGGGCACGCCCAAAAAATGAGGGTTTGTGGGATTGAGTTGTTGAGTTATAAAAAATAATATCCAACCTAAATTAGGCTTTTAAATAGCCATTGATTTTATCGACGGAAGCTTTGGCATCGCCGTATAACATGTGGGTATTGTCTTTGAAGAAAAGTGGATTTTGAACGCCTGCATAGCCTGTTGCCATAGAGCGTTTCATGACAATCACATCTTTAGCATTCCAGACTTGAATAACAGGCATTCCATAAATAGGGCTGGCGGGGTCATCTTCGGCACCTGGATTTACAATATCATTGGCTCCGATAACCAATACAACATCTGTTTCGGGAAGGTCATCATTGATTTCTTCCATTTCTAAAACGATGTCATAAGGTACATTGGCCTCTGCTAGTAGAACATTCATATGACCAGGCAAACGACCTGCTACAGGATGAATACCAAATCGCACTTCTTTGCCTGCTTTGCGGAGTGTATCGACCATATCATAAACGGGAAATTGAGCTTTGGCGACTGCCATTCCATAGCCTGGTACAATAACCACTGATTTGGCATTTTGTAATAACTCGGTTACTTCGTCGTGTTGAATAGCAGTGGCTTCGCCTGTGATTTCTTTAGTAGTTCCTGTAGGTGTATTTCCAAAACCTCCGAAGATGACGGAGAAGAAGGAGCGATTCATGGCCTCGCACATGATGATAGATAAAATAGCTCCTGAACTACCTACTAAAGCTCCAGTAACAATAAGTAAATCATTGCCGAGCATGAAACCAGCAGCAGCGGCAGCCCACCCTGAATAGGAGTTGAGCATGGAAACAACAACGGGCATATCGGCTCCACCAATTGCCATGACAAGCATAACGCCTATAAAAGAGGCAATAGCAGTCATGATGATTAGGTAGACCATACCTCCTGTGCCAGTAGCCATTGCGAAAACAGCTCCTAGAATGATACAGACGATGACAAGAAGTATATTTACCATATGTCTACCTGGGTAGAGGAGTGGTTTACTCCGAATACGTCCTTCGAGTTTACCCCAAGCAATAATAGAGCCTGTAAAGGTGATGGCTCCGATGAATACACCAATGAATATTTCGACAAGGTGAATGCTGTGGGCTGCACCTGTTAGTTGGTGAGTATGAGGATCTAAGTAGGAACCAAAGCCTACTAATACTGCGGCTAATCCTACAAAGCTATGGAGGATAGCAACAAGTTGGGGCATAGAGGTCATTTCTACCTTTCGGGCAACGAGGATACCAATGACAGAAGCAATGGCAATAGCGATAACGATATAAATATGCCCTGAAATATTTGGTCCTAATACAGTAGATAAGATGGCTATGATCATTCCTGCAATGCCGTACCATACCCCGCGTTTGGCAGATTCTTGAGAAGATAAGCCGCCTAGACTAAGGATAAATAAAATACTGGCAAATAGGTAAGAGGCGATTTGTATAGATACTGAAATCATAATTTATTTTCTAAACATTTTAAGCATTCGGTGTGTCACCACAAATCCACCTACAATATTGATACTGGCTACTAGAATAGCGATAAATGCCAAGATGGTCATGGGATCGGATAGGTTATTGCTGGTTTGTAGGAGACCTCCAATGATGATGATTCCGCTAATGGCATTGGTGACTGCCATGAGGGGGGTGTGGAGGGAGTGGGAGACGTTCCAGATGACTTGCCAACCGATGAAAACAGAGAGTACAAATACAGTAAAGTGTTGCATGA
Organism: Bacteroidota bacterium; assembly: GCA_020631245.1. Classification (GTDB taxonomy): domain Bacteria; phylum Bacteroidota; class Bacteroidia; order Chitinophagales; family UBA2359; genus JAHDHP01. The sequence goes on from JAHDHP010000140.1 coordinate 3,135, forward strand.
AATCGGAAGGGGCGACCATTGCTAATAAATATAATAAGGCTCCAATAATGGCGAGGGTAGTAAATTGTCGGATGGTTCTTTTGCGAGAGAGTTCTGCTTCAGAAGGTGGGACAACGATAGGAGCTTCTTCTACTTCTACTTTGGGTTTTTGCGGACTAACAGGCAGTGGTTCTGGTGGCCAATTAATAGCTCCATTATAGGTGACCATCGCTCGTTTGACCACATCATCTTCCATGTCTATCTTGAAGTTTTCGGCTTTACCCATGTCATCTAATAGGTGACAAAGGTTATTGCCATACAACTGACTTGCTTGTGAGGGGAGTTGATCTAGTTTCCCAACAATATAAACCCCGTTATCCGTTTGATAGACTTCGCCATTTTTGGTTAAGACACAGTTGCCACCAGTAGAAGCAGCGAGGTCAACAATGACTGATCCTGGTTTCATGGCAGCAACATGGTAATCTAGCACTAGTTTAGGAGCTTGCCTACCAGGAATTTGGGCGGTGGTAATAATAATATCTACTTCTTTGGCTTGCTCTTTAAACAAAGCCATTTCTGCTTCAATAAAGGCCTTACTCATTACTTTAGAGTATCCACTAGCAGTAGAACCATCTTCTTCTATATCGACTGTCAGAAAAGAGGCCCCCATTGATTCGATTTGTTCGGCTACTTCCATTCGTGTATCGAAAGCACGTACAATCGCTCCTAAACTGCGAGCAGCACCAATGGCGGCAAGTCCTGCGACGCCTGCACCAATTACTAATACTTTGGCAGGATCTACTTTGCCCGCAGCCGTAATTTGTCCATTTAAAAATCGACCATATAAATTGGCGGCTTCAATAACTGCTCGATAACCCGCAATATTGGCCATAGAAGATAGAACATCCATTTTTTGGGCACGTGAAATACGAGGAATGGCATCCATTGCAATGGCATTGACTCCTTTATCAGCTAGTTTTTGAAGTAAGGCTTGATTTTGAGCAGGTTGGAGGTAACTCAAAGATACTTGTCCTTTATGCATTAGTTCTACTTCGTCGTCGTTGACAGCCTGTACTTTAAGGATGATATCGGCTTTTTGAAATAGATCGGCTTTTGAAGGAATAATGGTGGCTCCTACCTCTTCATAGAGATGATCTGCATAATTGGCGTTTTGTCCAGCGTCTTTTTCAACTAAGACTTCAAAGCCTTGTTTTTGAAGTCGTTTGACTGTTTTGGGGGTAGCTCCCACTCGCAGTTCGCCAGCTTGTAGCTCTTTAGGGATTCCAACTTTCATAGGGAAATGTAATTGGTGAAATGGGAAACAGTAGGTGGAGAAAGATTATATGATTGTTTGTTAAAAATAAGAATTTACTTGAATAAATAGGAGGATATTATATTAAAAACAGATTAAAAGTCTCCTTTTAATAACATTTAACAGTAGATATGCCCTTTTTTCCATACTAAATATTAATTTAGGTAACGATTAAAAAAGAGATTCTTTTCCATGACCAAAAATATTCAAGGTGAAACCAACAAATATTAATGACCCAGAATACTTTCATAAAGTAGTGGATTGTCAGTATGCTTGTCCTGCCCACACACCTGTTCCTGAGTATATTCGGCTGATTGCTGCACAACGCTATACAGAGGCCTATATGATAAATTGGGAGTCGAATGTATTTCCAGGGGTACTTGGGCGTACTTGTGATCGTCCATGTGAGCCTGCTTGTCGCCGAGGACGAGTAGAAGAAGAACCCGTAGCTATTTGTCGATTGAAAAGGGTCGCAGCTGATAATAAAGGAGAGGTGAAGTCATTGATGCCACAAGGGCCTTTTACACCAAATGGCAAAAAGATCGCTTTAATTGGTGGAGGTCCTGCTTCCTTAACTGTTGCTAGGGATTTAGCTCCTTTGGGTTATGAACTCCATTTGTATGATGAATGGAAAAAGGGAGGAGGAATGATGCGTACCCAAATACCTGCATTTCGATTGCCTGAAGAGGTGTTGGATGAAGAGGTCAATTATATTTTGGACATGGGTATCCACACACATTTTAATACTTATGTAGAGAGTATGAAAGAAATCCTTGAAAAGGATTATGATGTGGTATTTGTGGGTACAGGTGCGCCTAGAGGAAGGGCTTTGAAGTTGCCAGGTTATGAAGAAGCAAAAGCTAATATTCAAATTGGAATTGAGTACTTGGCAAATGTTGCCTTTGAGCATACAGATAAGATAGGAGAAAAAGTAATTGTACTTGGTGGGGGAAATACAGCGATGGATTGTTGTCGTACTTCTAAGCGTTTGGGTGGGAAAGATGTCACCGTTGTTGTACGTAGTCCGCGTAAAGATATGAAAGCTTCTCCCTGGGAAATAGAAGATGCTGAACGAGAGGATATTGTGATCTTGAACAATATGCCTCCTAAAGAATTTGTGGTAGAAAATGGAAAATTAAAAGGGGTTATCTTTGGGAAAGTACGTGCCGAGTATGCTGAAAATGGTAAAAGAACATTGATTCCGACTGGTGAGCCAGATGTATTTATAGAAGCAGATGATGTGATTATCGCGATTGGACAAGACAATGCTTTTCCGTGGATTGAAAGAGATTTAGGAATTGAATTTGGTAAGTGGGATATTCCTGTATTAGATAAAACGACTTTCCAATCTACTTTACCTAAAGTATTCTTCGGTGGAGATGCTGCCTTTGGCCCTGAAAATGTGATTACAGCCGTAGCGCATGGACATCATGCAGCTATCTCTATTGATCTTTTCTGTAATGAAAAAAACCTGATGGATCGCCCACCTCCAATGACGAATTTGGTGAGTCAAAAAATGGGTATTCACGAATGGACTTACGATAATTATATTGCCATAGATCCACGGTATCAAGTACCACATGAAGATAAAAGTATCTCCCTAAAAGATCGCAAAATAGAAGTCGAACTTGGTTTTGATGAAAAAGTTGGATTTAAAGAAGCACAACGTTGTTTGAATTGTGATGTACAAACAGTATTCGAAACCAATTTATGTATCGAATGTGATGCTTGTACTGATGTATGTCCTACCGATTGTATCACCTTTACCAAAAATGGAGAAGAAGAAGAATTACGTACTCGTTTAAATGCGCCTGCCCTTAATTTGAGTCAAGACCTTTATATCTCGGATGTATTGCCTACCAAACGAGTGATGATAAAAGATGAGGATGTTTGTTTGCATTGCGGACTTTGTGCAGAACGTTGCCCAACAGCAGCTTGGGATATGAAGAAATACTTATATAATACGCCTAAAACCTATAATTTTAATGAAACAGGAAGTTGTTGTAAATGATTTGGTCATTCGATTTTCGAATGTGAATGGAACGGGTTCTGCATCTGCCAATGAGATGTTTGCAAAATCAATTTTTAGGATGGGCATCCCTGTCACTCCTAAAAATATCTTTCCTTCTAATATACAGGGTTTACCTACTTGGTATGAAGTGCGGGTTAGTGAAAAAGGCTATCTCGGAAGACGGGATGGTATTGATTTATTAGTAGGAGTCAATCCACAAACCCTAAAAAGAGATATTAATAGTATTCGACCAGGAGGTTACTTTGTGTATGACAGCAGTAAGAAATTACATGAAGAATATATCCGAGCTGATATAAACTATATTGGCATTCCAATGATTCAACTGGCGATGGAGCATTATGCGAAACCGCGTTTACAACAATTATTGAAAAATATTATTTATGTAGGAGCGGTAGTGACTTTGTTGGATATAGAATTGGAGGTGGTCAAGCAGGTTATTGCTGAACAATTTGAAAAGAAACCCAAGCTCATTCCTGCTAATTATCAAGCTTTAGAATTAGGCGTAAATTATGTCAAAGAAAACCTCGAATACCCCTTAAATATTCGTTTGAAAAGAATAGATGCCGTAGGAGATTCGATTATGATTGATGGCAATACTGCCTGCGCATTAGGAGCTATTTATGCAGGAGCAACGTTGATGGCTTGGTATCCCATTACTCCTTCTACATCCGTTGCCAAGGCCTTCGAAACCTACTGCAAAAAAATGCGTATTGATGCGGAGACGGGTAAAAAGAAATATGCCTTTGTACAAGCCGAAGATGAACTAGCAGCCATAGGGATGGTGATTGGGGGAAATTGGAATGGCGCACGTTCTTTCACTGCAACCAGCGGAGCAGGAGTTTCGTTAATGAATGAGTTTATTGGTTTATCTTACTTCGCCGAAATTCCCGTTGTATTGATTAATGTAGAACGTGGAGGCCCTTCTACGGGGATGCCGACACGCACCCAACAAGCGGATATTATTTCTTCGGCGTATGCCTCACATGGCGATACCAAGCACGTCTTATTATTTCCAAGCACGCCTGCCGAATGTTTTGAACATACCGTTAAATGTTTCGATTTAGCAGATCGTTTACAAACAACGATCATGTTAATTTCTGATCTCGATTTGGGGATGAATAATCATATGTCACCTCCTTTAAAATGGGATGATAGCCAAAAATATGATTTAGGTAAAGTATTGTCTGCTGAAGACTTAGAAGAAATGACCGAGCCTTTTGGTCGTTATTTAGATGTGGATGGAGACGCTATTCCTTATCGTACCATTCCGGGAACGCATCCCACTTTAGGTTCTTTCTTTACGCGTGGAACCTCACATGATGAATATGCGAAATACTCCGAATTGCCCGAAGTCTATTTGCGAAATGTAGATCGGTTGGCGCAGAAATGGGACACTGCAAAAACATTGGTTCCAGCTCCTGAATTCTATCAAGAAGAAAGTAAAAACAGCATCGGACTCATCTTTTTTGGAACAACTGTATATGCGGCTGTTGAAGCAATGATGATGCTAAAAGAAGAAGGTATTCAACTGGATGCTATGCGGGTCAAAGCTTTCCCTTTTCACCAAGAAGTAGAAGACTTTATTGCTGCACATGAGCAATTGATCGTAGTGGAGCAAAATCGAGATGCCCAATTTAGAACACTACTTATAAATGAGTTAGAGCTGAATCCAGCTCGTTTGTTATCTGTCTTAAATTACGATGGTACACCCATTACGGCTCACCATATTACCAAACACATTAAGAATCAGCTTACGGCAACTGTTTAATTTAATTAGAATAAAACAATTATGTCTTACGATAAACCTAAATTCCACCACCCACTTTTAAAGAAAAACAAAGTGGGCTATATAAAAACAGATTATGAAGGCGTTATTTCGACCCTTTGTGCAGGTTGTGGACATGACTCTATTAGTGGAGCAATTGTACAAGCTTGTTACGAAATATCGCTGGAACCGCATCGCCTAGCTAAATTATCAGGAATTGGTTGTTCTTCGAAAACGCCCACTTATTTTTTGAGTAATTCACATGGCTTTAATTCCGTACATGGACGTATGCCCTCCATTACCACAGGAGCCAACATGGCTAATCGCGATCTCATTTATTTAGGCGTATCGGGCGATGGTGATACTGCTTCTATTGGAATGGGGCAGTTTGTACATGCTATTCGTCGGAATTTGAACATGGTATATATTGTGATGAATAATGGCTGTTATGGATTGACCAAAGGACAAGATTCTGCCACTGCCGATTTTGGTTCTGTTAGCAAAGCAGGTTCCGACAATCCCTATCAGGCAATAGATTTGGCGGGTTTGGCTTTAGAACTCAATGCCACTTTTGTCGGGAGGAGTTTTTCGGGCGATAAAACCCAATTAGTGCCCATGATAAAGGCAGCGATGGCACATCCTGGTTTTGCCTTTTTAGATGTTATTTCTCCTTGTGTAACCTTCAATAACAATGCTGGTTCCACCAAATCCTACTCGCACGTTCGAGAACATATCGAATCTACTTCCATTTTTGATTTTGTTCCAAAAGAAGAAGAAATAACCATCGATTATCCCGAAGGAGAATCTGCTGAATTAGAGCTGTTCGATGGCTCCAAAATTCAATTAAGTAAACTCGCACCCGACTGGAATCCTACGGATCGTTTTTCAGCAGTAAACCGTTTACATGCATCAAAGGCACGCGGGCAAATTTTAACAGGCTTACTCTATATCAATACAGATAGTAAAGACCTACATGGTAAACTCAATACGGTTGATAAGCCTTTGAATAAATTGACACAAGAGGAGTTGTGTCCAGGGAGTGAAGCATTAGAAAAAGTTAATGCCAGTTTCCGATAAAGTTACAAATGACTGTATGGGTATTACGCACTTTCTGTTTCAAGCGGACTGTCTTCAAGTCTCCTTTTGGGTGGTGATATAGAGGTCGGTTTTGTGCGACGAAAGTACTTTTATTCTTTATTGTTACTTTCCTCTTTTAATTGTAGCACATATTCCAAAGTAACACCAAACAACTCGGCTATTTGCTCTAGGCTAAGAATATTCATTTCTATTGCTTGTAGAATTAAATGATCCTGTTTTGCCTTTTGTTCTTCTAATAGCTTTTGACGTTCTTCTTCTAGTAGTTCTTTACCTTTTTCCAAACCAATTTGTTCGCCCTTTTCCAAGCCAATTTGCTCTCCTTTTTCTAATCCAATTTGCTCTCCTTTTTCCAAACCAATCTGTTCACCTTTTTCCAAACCAATCTGTTCACCTTTTTCCAAACCAATCTGTTCACCTTTTTCCAGACCGATCTTTTCACCTTCTTCTAGACCAATCTCCTTGCCCTTTTCCAAACCAATCTGTTCACCTTTTTCCAAACCAATCTGTTCACCTTTATCTATCCCTAATTGGTATAATGTACTTGTACTAAAATTATGATTTATTGACATGTCTTGTAATGTTTTTAATGTGCTAGTTTCTAATTTACGCAAATTTGCAATCATTGTCAACTGTCTAAGATACATGTTTAGCTTATTTTTATTCTTAGTTGCTCCTATTAGTTGCATGATAGTACTCCTCAATATATTTTCACTCTCTTTCTCAGGATATTTACTCAATATAGCTAACATGATTACTTCGGGAACTTGAGACGAAAGTAGTTGCTCTGTATCTAGATCACGTAAAGCTAGTAAATCAAAACCCTCAAATTGATAATTAGTAGGGAGTTTATTTGGCATATTGGGCTTGGAAGCTCCCAAATAAATCACCAAATGTTTGATAGGCTTCATAAGTTTGCGAGTTGCGATACCGTGGTACTCAATCATTCGGTATAACATGTCTGGGTCGCTTTCGGATTGAAATTCAATATGTAAAAGCCATTGTTCTCCTTTTTTGGTTTCCACTTCATACAATCCGTCCATTTCCCGCTCCAGCGTGGTTTGCATTTTGGGATTGAATTCTTTATAGCCCTTAATGGTAATTCCTAATTGCCACTCAATAAGACGCAAAAAGATAGGTTCGGCATTTTGTTTAAAGATCTTATCAAATTTGTTGCCCTCATTTACCTTTTTCTCTTCTTTTGAGTCTTGAGATGTATTTTTATTTGTTTTTTTCGGCATAAGTCAATGATGTTTCTATAAGAAAGACTTATGAGGAGGCGATTTTTCCCGCTGGAGGGTGATTTTTTTTAACACAGAGGGCACGGAGAGGGAAACACAGAGGGCACAAAGAGAGTAAACACAGAGGGCACGGAGAGGGAAACATAGAGGGCACAGAGAGACAA
>JAHDHP010000141.1:0-3625 GCA_020631245.1 Bacteroidota bacterium
AGTGGTTGGGTGATTGAGTAGAGATGTTGCGCGCAACGTCTTTACAGAAATTGCCCAAACACTCGACAACTATGAAAGGACACGCCCAAATAACAATTTAAGTCATCAATATAAATAAATGGAAAATAAAAAGAAAAGAAAACATCCATCTCAAAAATGGAGCTGGGATGTGTTTACCAAGGGAGAGAAAATAAAGTCTTCATGAGTAGAAGTTTTAGTAATGATTGTAAAGGAGAGAATCACTACTTTGTGTGTTTATAAATGATGTTACAAAAGGGGAAACTAGCATGTAAGGCAATTAGTTCCGCTATTGTTAATTTTTTTCGTCTTTTTCTCTATTTAGTTCTTTTTCTACTACTTCGCGAGCCACTACCATCGGAATACTGATGTATTTTTTCTCCATATAGGACACGACGCGTTCTAGCAATTCTTTCGAATTAGGATCAAGCTCTTCAATCTCTTTTTTAAATACGCCATTCAAAGCACGCTCACTTACTCCCTTTACTTTACTAGGAATAGCTGAGAGTGCGCGTTCTACCCTTCTTTGTCGCACATTTTGGCGAAATACCTCGAGTCGTTCTCCTACAATTTCATTTGCCGCTTCCACTTCTTCCATACGACGGGCAAGATTCTCTTTTGCTAGTTGTCGAAGGGTTTCTATTTCGATATAGTTGACATTAAAATCGTTTACTACTTTTCTACTAACATCACCAGGCACTCCTAAATCGACGATTATTTTTGTACTAGTATCGTCTCCAACCAATTGTTGGTAGACTTCTGGCGTAATCAACGGACGGTCGGCACGCGTACAACAGATCAACACATCAAAAGTGTCTTTATAATTTGGTAGATCACTCAGGGCAAAACCTTTGCCTTCTACTCGTGTTGCTAGGTATTCGGCTTTTTTGAGACTGCGATTATAAATGGTAAAATTAGAATAGCCTTTATTAATCAGTAATTTACTGACCAAAGCATTGGTTTGCCCAGCTCCAATAATCAAGAAATTAGTATTTAAGGCAGGTTTGTATTGCAACATTTCTAATACTGCCAATGATACGATTGACACATTGTTTTCACCGATCTTGGTTCGTGTCAAGACTTCCTTTGCCGTAGGGATTGCCATTTTCATAATCAAGCGGATATGATCGCCTGATAGCTTCTCTTTTTGGCAAAATTCGTAGGCTTCTTTAATTTGACGAAGAATTTCTCGCTCCCCTACTACTAATGAATCAATAGAAGCGGCTACTTCAAATAAATGACGAACACAATCTATACCGCTATAACTAGCAATAACATCTTGTACTCCTCCCAAGCAATGTTGAGGAATACCTGGGTGCAATTTGCTAAATAGCTCTATAATAAATGATTCGGTGGTTTCTTCTTCTCGGATAAAGAAAAAGGTAAGGCGATTGCAGGTAGCCATATACAGCAACTCATCCATTTGAAAATGCTGTTTTATCTCATGCAAACGCGCGGATAAAGCTGTCGCATCACTGTTGACAGATGGGATGTACTGGCCAATATGATTGATATTGGCTGTTTTATGTGTAATGGTTAATAATCGAAAGTTCTTCACCCGTTTGTACTTCTTTTTTAAACCTAAACTTAGTAGAATATGATTAACTGATGACTGGAAGTAAATATAGGTTGCCTAGTTAAGCTGCAAAATTACTAATATCTATCTTAAAAAACGTATTTAGATTACTTTTGTTAAGAATATTGACTAATTATTTTCATTTTCACTTATCATTAAATTAGTCTACTATTATACCAATTTATTACAGTATTGCTTTTAAGTAGGCATCATTTTTTTAGTAATAAATGAATATGTTTTAACTTTCAACGCTTTAAAGTATCGAATACCACATAACACTTCTCAAAAAATCACACATACATACAACTTGCCATTTATAATAAGCGATAAATACGCAAATTAAGATTCGAACATACTTTTTTCCGTTTTTTGTCATTATTATTTATAGTACTCCTAATATTGTTGGAATGCGCTATTTTTATGACTACCTTTTATAAAATGCACGTATCCATCATTCATTTTGAATTAGCGTTATAGTAACCATTACTAAGCTTGATATCAAAATCAAGATAGCCTCTTACGAAAGAAGTTCTTTATAGAAAAGTGGAAATAATCATGAAAACCTCTAGAATCCATATTATTCTTTTTATGCTCATTGCTACACTTATACTAAGTTCTTGTAGTGCGAGTAAAAAAGGGCAACGCAACAAAGTACGCAAGAAAGGTTATCCGACGATGCCTTCTCGAAAAGGGAAGAAAAAGAAAACGTATATCCCGCCTAAAACAACTCCTCCTAAAACAACAAAAGGACGAACTCGTCCTAGTGGTTCTACCTCTTCTACTACACCTTACAAATCGCCTAGTTCTAAACCTGGTACTACAACTGGAGGAACGCGTGTGCCTAGTTCAGGAAGCAAGTCCAATAAGTCGGGTAGTGGAACAAATGTAAAGCCAGGTGTGCCTAGTACACAAAAACCTAGCCCTCCTAGTAATACCCCTACTTTCCCACCTGACCCAGTACCGCCTCCTTATACCCCTCCTACTCCTACACCCGAAAAGGAAAAAGATCCAGTGGTTATTGTTATTCCTTCTACAGGAGGTAGTGGAAGCGGAAGTGGTGAACAAGCACCTAAGCCATCTCCTCTGCCTGGGCAAACAAATCCGCCACCAAGCACGACACCTCCACCTTATACACCCCCTACAACACCTCCACCTTATACGCCACCCAAGCCACCCTCCCCTACTACGCCTAGTGTGCAAAATAAGAGTGATCTATTAGCTTCTATTGAATGGGATTTTAGATATGGAAGTCATAAAGCTGGTGGTAGATTATATACACTCGATCCGTTCTCGTTACCTGTACCTGGCGATAGAGGATTGTCTTTAAATGCTGTAACGTGTGTACCTGCCAATGGATATACTGGGTATTATGAACGTGAAAGGGTAAACAAAAAACGTATTGTACTGCACTTTACAGCGGGAAATATTAAGAGTGATGTGAATGTGCTTACCCAGCAAAAAGAAGGGTATAATAAATGGCGAATGTCGGTTCCTTTTGTTATTGCTAGAGATGGTACTATTTACCAATTATTCAGCTCAGGCTATTGGTCGTACCACTTAGGTTCTGGAGCTATTGGAGGAAATGATCAATCAAGTAAAGAAAGCATTGGAATTGAATTATCTAACTATGGGCCTTTGATTCGTGATGGCAATAACTTATTAACCGTTTACTCGAAGCCAGATCGTCCAGATGTATATTGTACGATCAACGAAACGCATAAATACCAGAAACTGGCAACGCCTTATAATGGTTATCAATATTTTGCCACTTATACAGAAGCGCAATATGAAAGTCTAGTTGTTTTATTACGCTTTTTGACCAATAAGTATAATATTCCACGCAAGTTTTTGCCTGAGCGTAAACGTTATAACTCTAACTACGAAACAGCAATGTTTAAAGGTATTAATTCGCACTTGAATTATCGTAAAACAGGTAAGTGGGATATTGGTCCTGCTTTTCAATGGGATCGGGTAATTCAGGGAGTGACTAGCCCAAAGTATATTCGCGGTGGTAGTGGTGGTGGGTAATTG
>JAHDHP010000141.1:3725-10715 GCA_020631245.1 Bacteroidota bacterium
ATTGTGGGATTGTGGGATTGTGGGATTGTGGGAAATTTAGTAAATAAATTCCTACAATCCCATCTTTATTTTTAATTACTTTCTAATTCTTTTATTGCTAACCAAGCCATCAAACCAGCTCCAATTTTTAGTGATTCTTCTTCAATATCAAAAGTAGGTGTATGAACTGATGAGGTAATTCCTCGCGCTTCATTGGCGACCCCTAAACGATAAAAACAGCCACGTGCTTTTTGTGAAAAATAAGCAAAATCTTCTGCTGTCATTCGCATCGGTAAATCCAATACATTTTCTTTTCCTAGATACTCTTCTGCTCCTTCTCGACATCTTTGGGTGAGTGGTTCATCATTGATCAAGAATGGGTAGCCTACCAAAATTTCAATATCCGCAGTTCCTCCCATACTTTCAGCAACATTATGAACTATCTTGCGGATACGTTCATGGGTTTTAAATCGCCACTCTTCATTCATCATACGGAATGTCCCCTGAATTTCTACTTTGTTCGGAATCACATTAGGTGCTCCTCCAATAGAATTGATCTTTCCAAAAGTAAGAACAGCAGGTACAGTAGGATCAATAAAACGGCTGACCACTTGTTGTAAGCTCACCAAAATCTGAGCACTAATCAAAATAGGGTCGATGCAGTTTTGAGGAACTGCTCCGTGTCCTCCTTTTCCATGTACCGAAATATAAATTTCATCACACGAAGCCATCATCAAGCCCCCTCTAAATCCAACTGTTCCTGCTGGAATCAATGGGTGTACATGCTGCCCGATAATACTGGCGGGCTTGGGATTTTCTAATACTCCTTCTTTTATCATAATCGACGCACCTCCAGGGTGACGTTCTTCACCAGGTTGAAAAATCAACTTAATTGTTCCTTCCAAATTATCACGTACCTGATGTAAAATATTAGCTGCGCCTAGTAAACTAGCTGTATGGGCATCATGACCACAAGCGTGCATCACTCCTTCATTTTGTGATTTATAAGGCACTTCATTTTCCTCTAAGATAGGTAAGGCATCCATATCAGCTCGCAAAGCGATAGAACGACTATCTGGATTTTTTCCTTTAATTAAGCCTACAATGCCTGTATCTGCTACTCCATTTTGAAAAGGAATACCAAATTCTGTCAGTTTTTGTTGTACAAAAGCCGATGTCTCATATTCTTTGAAGGACAATTCTGGGTGGGCATGTAAATGTCTTCGGATAGCAATTACTTCTGGATGCAATTGCTCCGCTAATTCTTTGATTTTATTGATCATGGTGTGTTAAAATATATCCTGATTACTATTTTCTCACTGTATCACGCACAATAAATGCACGTGTAAAGTTGGGTTTTATTCGTTGATAGTAGTGATATGCTTCAAAACGGTCGGTAAAGTTTCCTGCTCGTAGTTTGTAAAAAGGTGGGTCATAGGTTTCATATAATTTCAACTGTGGAAAAGCGCCTCTAAATCGGTGTTTTGCCTCTTCCATATCTTTTCGATCAGTATCCTGAATTATTTGAATACGGAAACCTTCTACTTTATTTTTTTTGGCACTTCGTATATGAGCTTGCACTAGGCGGTCAATACGCGGATCAGCATTGATTTGTATGTTTCTAGTTATTGGTGCTGGCTGTTGCCCCATATTCTGAGGAGCCTCCTCCATTGTGCCCGTAGCATCTTCAGTATTAGGAGCACGTAGTTGTTCCTCAACTGCTGTACCCGTTTCTGGTACCACATCGTCTTGTGCATAAATCCAAGCAGTTGTTAATAAACAAAAAGATAAAAGAATAATTTTTTTCATGAGTATGAGTCTATGATTCTACAATTTGAATACTTCTAGAACATCCTAAACGATTGGCTCCTACATTTATTAACGCTTCTGCAAACGAACGATCTTTAATGCCCCCTGATGCCTTTATTTTAATGGTAGCTGGTAACACGCTTCGCATCAATTTCACATGTTCAATAGTAGCACCTCCGCCCGCAAATCCAGTAGATGTTTTCACATAATCTACCGCACTATTAGCACATAAGATACAAACTTTTTCAATCTCTTCATTAGTTAATAAAGCTGTTTCAATAATAAATTTGATAACCAATCCTAGCCGATGTGCTGTATTCGTCAACAAGTCAATTTCTTTTGCCACAAACTCCCAATTTCCGCTTTTCAATGCTGCGATATTAATAACCACATCTACTTCTGTTGCTCCCTGCTCCTTTGCTTGTTCTATTTCTACTAATTTATGTGTACTATAGCCTAATGGAAAGCCGATAACAGTAGCTATATTGATCGTACTTCCTTTCAATAAATCTACTGCTTCTTCTACAAAATAAGGAGGCACACAAACAGCTGCAAAGCCATACTTCATCGCCTCCTCACACAGTTGCTGAACTTGTTCCTTTGTAGTAGCAGGTTTTAAAACAGTATGATCTATATAAGATGCTAAATTAGAAACGGGGGGCATAGTATTTTATTTTTTAAACAAATAATTTGGGCGTGCCCAAGCAGCAATAATGCCATATCGTTTACTCTACTAATACTAGTATGAATAAACCATATGGCATCACTGCTACTTACTTGATCGGGCTTTCGGCTAATATGTACTTAAACAGGTTGTTTTCTACCATGACACTGTTTAAACTTCTTACCACTACCACAAGGACAAGGATCATTACGTCCTACCTTTGGCATATTGCGTTTAACCGTTTTAGGTTTATCGTCTCCACTTCTATTAGCACTTAACTTCTGCTTGTTATCACCACTACCATCATCCGAACGATTTGACTGCATTTGGCTCATATCAGTACGACGACGTTGACGAGCTTCTTTCACTTCTTCAGAATCTTGGACTGGCAATGATGCACGGAACAAGAAGGCAGTTACCTCCTGATTCATTTCCATTACCATTTCTTTGAAAAGTGTGTATGCTTCTCCTTTGTAAATAAGTAATGGATCTTTTTGCTCATAACTAGCATTTTGAACGGCTTGTTTCAAATCATCCATTTGACGAAGATGCTCTTTCCAACTATCATCTAAGAAGCTCAGCGAAACCATTTTTTCAAGTTCCTTTACTAATGAGCGACAACGCGTATTATAAGCTTCTTCTAGGTTTGCTACTACATTTACAACGGCTCTACCACTAACAAAAGGAATAATCACTCGCTCAAAAGAATTACCTTTACCTTCATACAATCGTTTAATTACATTATAAGCTTGGTCACAAACTGCTTCACTTTTACGTGCATAATACTCTGATGCCTCTGTGTATAAAGTCACCGCTAAATCTTCTATTTTTTTACTTCCAAACTCATTTTCTGTAATCTCTGTATCAACCGAGAAATAACGTATGACATCTAGCTTAAACTCATTATAAGCATCATGCGAGTTGTCTGAACTTTGTTTATGTTGTTCTACAACATCAAAAGCTAAATCTTGGAAACTATTGTGTAAATCAACCGTGAGTCGCTCACCAAACAAGGCGTGTCTTCTACGAGCATACACCACTGTACGTTGTGCATTCATTACCTCATCATAATCCAGTAATCGCTTACGTGTTCCAAAGTTATTCTCCTCTACTTTTTCTTGTGCATTTTCAATAGAACGGCTAATCATTTTATGCTGAATCACTTCTCCATCTTCATAGCCAATACGATCCATCACCTTCACGATACGATCTGATCCGAAGATACGCATGAGATTATCTTCTAGTGATACATAGAACTGTGAGCTTCCTGGATCTCCTTGACGACCAGCACGACCACGCAGCTGTCTATCTACTCGACGAGAATCGTGGCGTTCTGTTCCAACAATGGCCAATCCACCTGCTTCTTTTACCTGATCACTTAGTTTAATATCCGTACCACGACCTGCCATGTTGGTAGCAATGGTTACCGCTCCAGGGTTACCCGCTTCTGCTACAATTTCCGCTTCCCGAGCATGGTTTTTCGCATTCAGTACATTGTGCTTAATACCTCTCATTTGGAGTAAGCGTCCCAATTTTTCTGAAATATCTACTGATGTCGTACCTACTAGTACAGGACGTCCTGCATTTGACAATTCAACCACCTCTTCAATAACCGCATTAAATTTCTCTCGGACTGTTCGATACACTAAGTCATCTCTATCATCTCTTATAATAGGTTTATTCGTAGGAATCACCACTACATCTAAATCATAGATGTCCCAAAATTCACCTGCTTCCGTTTCAGCAGTACCAGTCATACCAGATAACTTATGGTACATACGGAAGAAGTTTTGAAGTGTAATGGTTGCAAAAGTTTGCGTAGCTCCTTCTACTTTTACACTTTCCTTTGCTTCTATTGCTTGGTGTAGTCCATCAGAATAACGACGTCCTTCCATAATACGCCCAGTTCCTTCATCGACAATTTTCACTTGCCCATCCATCACTACATACTCTGTATCCTTTTCAAATAGTGTATAGGCTTTTAACAATTGTTGTACAGAATGTAATCGCTCTGATTTGATAGCAAAATCTTGTAATAAGGAATCTTTCTGTTTTTGTTTCTCCTCCTCACTAAGATCAGATTTTTCAAGATCAGCTACCGCACTCCCAATATCAGGCATCACGAATAAGCTGTTATCTTCATCATCTTGTGTAATTAAGTCAACTCCCTTATCGGTAAGCTGTACTACATTTTGTTTTTCCTCAATAATGAAATACAGATCTTCATCTACCTCTGGCATTCGCTTACCTTGCTCCTGCATATAAAAATTCTCCGTTGCTAGAAGCTTATTTTTGATACCTGGTTCACTTAAGTACTTAATAAGAGGCTTACTACGTGGTAGTCCTCTATAAGCACGTAGTAATGCTAAACCACCTTCTTCTTCTCCATCATTTCCATTTTTAATCTGTTCTTTAGCACTTACTAGTAACTCACGAATCAATTTCTTCTGCACATTGAATAAACGTTCGATACGTGGTTTTAAGTAATCGTATTGATGTTCATCTCCTTTTTCAATTGGTCCAGAAATAATAAGAGGTGTACGAGCATCATCAATTAATACAGAATCCACCTCATCAATCATGGCAAAGTGATGCTTTTGTTGCACTAATTCATCTGGGTTACGTACCATATTATCACGTAGGTAATCAAACCCAAACTCATTATTGGTTCCATAGATAATATCTTGGTGATATGCTTCGCGTCTTTCGGTTGAATTAGGGCGATACTTATCAATACAATCAACTGTTAAGCCTAAGAAGTTGAAAATAGGAGCCATCCACTCTGAATCACGAAGGGCGAGGTAGTTATTGACCGTTACAATATGAACACCTAAACCAGCTAATCCATTTAGATAGGCAGGTAAAGTTGCTACTAAGGTTTTACCTTCCCCTGTAGCCATCTCTGCCGCATTTCCTTTGTGCAATACTACTCCACCAATAAGCTGTACATCATAATGTACCATATTCCAAGAAATCTCTCCTCCAGCAGCCATCCATGTCGTTTGATATATGACCTGATCGCCTTGAATTTCCATATGTGGAAGATTTACTGCCAAGTCGCGATCTAGTTGAGTGGCTGTTGCCCTTAATTCCTCTTTATCTTTAAAACGGCGAGCGGTTTCTTTTACCACAGCAAAAGCCTCTGGTAAAAGTTCTAGGAGTATTACTTCTAGTTCTTTATCTCGTTCTTTCTCTAGTTTATCTATTTCCTTATATAACTCCTCCTTATCTTCTGGATGCATATCAGGTGCATCTTGAATTTCTTTTTTGATACTATCAATATCATCATTGATTTCTTTCAAAAATTCTGCGATACGACCTTTAAATTCTTGGGTTTTGCCACGAAGCTCATCATTTGACAACCCAGAAAGCTTTTCAAACTCTGCTTTGGTTGCGGTTATCAAAGGGGCAACTGCCTTGATATCCTTATCAGATTTTTTACCAAAAATTGCTTCTATTATTTTTTGTATAAACTTCATTTGCAGTATTTATTATTTCTGTACTATTTCCTTCTTAATAAATGATTTTAAAAAGGGGGCTTGCCTAGAAAAGTAGCTATAAGCCTGTATGAGGTTACAAATTTGTTTCTCTATAAAACAAAATGCAAAATTACAATTTATTATTCGTATAAACGACCTTTAGCTTATTTCAAAGATTGTTCCGTAGTCAATTTTATGCCTAATTGGCATATTTTTTAAAAAATTACTGCTAAAAAATCAGGTGATGCAGATTTTTAATATTCATTTTGTCAGTAATCACTTATATTTTTATATCCTTCCCATAGCCTAATTTTACGAGTATACACCCAAAAACATATCATTTTTCACTACAAATTAGCCACTTATCTATTTCAATTCTTTCATACATCATTTCAAGTATAGAAATACGTTAAATACTATTAAGCAGATACTAATTTGTACTATTTTTTTGTTATCTTAGACCAGATATGCTTTTGCCTTTTAGGCATATAGATACTTGATAACATATTGTTATTGAACATTTTCTATCTATTGAAGGTTTTTATATAATACTGTTATTTGAAATCATTACATCTTTACTGGAAGACATGGAGCTTTTTTGAGATATAATGACTAGCTGATTCTACCTACAGAATAGTTGTGTGTTATGAAATAGAGCAGGTATTGAGTCACTCCCACAGCATGGAATCAATATATTAACATAATGAATAAGAAATGGGTTTTTGTCGAGGTAGACGATCAAAAAGTGGATGAACTGCACAGAAACCTGGAAATTAACAGAACCTTATGCAAGTTACTCGTACAACGCGGCATAACTGATCCGGAACAGGCAAAAAAGTTTTTTCGGCCGTCCTTTGACCGTGATCTTCATGATCCATTTATCATGAAAGACATGGACAAGGCTGTCGAGAGAATTGATAATGCTATTCGGAGAAAGGAAAAAATTCTGATTTATGGTGATTATGATGTAGACGGTACTACCTCAGTAGCATTGGTTTACAGCTTTTTTAAAGATTTTTATTTCTATTTAGATTATTATATTCCTGATCGATATGATGA
>JAHDHP010000001.1:0-25812 GCA_020631245.1 Bacteroidota bacterium
GCCGCTTTTGTGAAGCAATGACTAGCAGGGCTGACAGCGGAAGACACTGCTAGGAGTATGCTGAACTAGCGGGTGTGAGGCAACTACAAACGGATAGCCCGACCTGAAACAGGGATTGGGAGAATGTGGGATTGAGGGATTGTGTTGGCGTTACGCGTTGCTTTCATTAATCCCACATTTCTCCTAAGACCTGTGGAAGGGCACGCCCAGCGTATTTGATGATTGGATGACGGGATGATTGGGTGATTGGGTGATTGGGTGATTGGGAAAATTTAAAAATAAACATTAACACCTATACATATGGCAACTAGACAAGATTATTTAGTAAGTCCACAGCAATTGAGCCAGTTTGATAATATCGAACTCTTGGCGAAGCAGGTGGTGGAAGGTTTTATTATTGGTTTGCACAAAAGTCCGTTTCATGGATTTTCGGTGGAGTTTGCAGAGCATCGTTTGTATAATCCTGGGGATTCGATTCGGAATATTGATTGGAAGGTGTATGCGCGGACGGATAAGATGTTTATAAAGCGATTTGAGGAGGAGACGAACTTGCGTTGTCGTATTATTTTGGATGTATCTTCTTCGATGTATTTTCCAGAGGATGCGGGCGAAAAAGGGCAACCAACGGTGAATAAGTTGCGATTTTCCTCTATTTGTGCAGCGTCATTGATGCATATGTTAAAGAAGCAGCGAGATGCAGTGGGTTTGAGTATTTTTTCGGATGATGTGCATTTTCATACGAAGGCAAAATCAACGACTGTTCATCACAATATTATTAATGCGCGCTTGCAGCAAGAATTGGATCAAAAGACTCGAAATAAGACGACGGCTGCGGCACGTTGTATTCATCAAATTGCGGATAATATACCGAAGCGTTCGTTGGTGGTGATTTTTAGTGATATGTTCGAAAATGCGGAGAAGGCGGATAGTATTTTTTCGGCTTTGCAGCACTTGAAATATAATAAGCATGAGGTGATTTTGTTTCATGTGGTGGATGAGAAGCATGAATTGAATTTTGAGTTTGAAAATCGCCCGTATGTGTTTATTGATATGGAATCGGGTGAGCAGGTTCGCTTGCATCCGAGCCAGGTGAAGGAGTATTATCAGAAGCAGATGAAGAAATTGGTGGCGGGCTTGAAGTTGAAGTGTGGGCAGTATCATATTGATTTTGTGGCGGCTGATATTAATCAGGATTTTAGCCAGGTTTTGTTGCCTTATTTGATGAAACGTAGTAAGATGGGGAGATAGACAAGGCATGCCTTGTCTGTACGATGGGGGATAGAGTGAATTGTTAGAGACAATGCCTTGTCTGTATGGTTTGTGCAATTATATGATAAAGAAAAGCCAAATAAAAAAGCCTGTCCGAACTTTCGTTCGAACAGGCTTTTTTTAATTGTGCAGCAATAAATTAAAATTACTTATTATTCATTCCTGTATCTTCTTCTCCATCTATCTCACTTGATTTATCATCAAAAATGAAGACATATCCCATGTGCGTTGATTCACAACCTGTACGTGAGTTCTTAATCGTGAAAGTGAAGAAGTATTGTCCTTTCTCATCATAGGTATGGCTTGGATTCATTTCTTCTGAAAACTCACCATCTCCAAAACTCCAAAGTACACTATCGAAATCTCCTTTAGACGTATTGTTAAACTTAGCAGCTAATCCATCTACTTCGTAGTCGAATGTTACTTCAACGCCACAATTGGTTTCATTGTCAACATAAGTATCTGGTGCAGCTACTCTTGCACTAGTATTTCCATTGCCATTTCCATTGCCACCACCGTTGAAACCATTGTTACCATTATTCACTACCACTTTACGGCAATCGACATCATAACAACCTGTTATATCACTAATTGCGATTAAACATACTTCATATCCTTGTCCTCCAGAAGGAGAAGCGTAGGTATGTTGTGGGTTCAAATCAGTAGCTGTATTACCATCTCCAAAGTCCCAAGTAATATCGGTATAAGAGCCACTTAAGTCACTCGTAAAATCAACCGTTAAGTCAGTCTTTGAGTAGCTGAAGTTTGCAACGATGTCACAATCAGCAGGATCAGAGAATAATGTACATCCGATATTGATACCAAATGGCTCTCCCGCCTCTGGGAATACAACCGCAGAACCATCACCACTACCATCTAAATGACTTCCATCATAAGAGGCTGTTGCTATGCCTGTACCAAAGTCAATAGATACTGTTTGTGTACTAGTAGGACTATTAGAGAAATGCCCTTGTACAGGCGATCCACATTGATAAACGACGTATACGGTACGATCTACTAATGAGAAGTCATATACTGAATGGTCTACATTGACACTTGTAAAAATCATCACTTCTGCTCCAGCAGGTATTACTCCATCTGTTGGTTCTAATACTAAACCATTAGGATCGGTTAGTGTAGCATTGATCGCAGCTGTAGTAGTTGGGTTGGTACAAACACCACCCCAAGAGTTTGATGGCCAAGTGATGGTCATATCGTCAACATCAACTGCTGTATTACCTACAATAAAGCAAAGTGCTTCTTGCGAACCTGCTGTTGTTCCACATTCGTCTACCAAAATCTTATTGATATGGATTGGAGGTCCAACAGAAATAGGTTGTTGTGTTGTTAAACAACCTCCATCTGCGAGTGTAACGGTTAAGCTAACTAGATAGTCGCCAGCAACAGTATAGGTGTGTTGTGGGTTATTTCCAGCAGCTGTGTTACCATCTCCAAAGTCCCAAGTGCTATTCGTGTACTGTACGGTAGAAGTATTCGCAAAATCAAGTACTTGTCCATTAGCTGTATAATCGAATGAAGCAGCAATTGGAGGACCTTGATTTCCATCGAAGAATACACATCCATCGTTACCACCTACCGCATTACCCGCAGGATCGAATAAAACATAATCTCCATCCGTACCTGTTAGGTGATCATTTCCATAAGTGACCCAATCAGAAGCAGCTCCAAAAGAAATACTAAACTCTTGATTGTTTCCACTATTTAAGAAGTGACCACCATTGGTGTTATTAAGATCACACTGGAATACAACGTAAATGTCACGATCGAGATCAGAGAAATCAAAACCTGAATAATTGAAGCTTTCACTGGTTAAGATTAATACTTCTGCACAAGCAGGTAAGATACCGTCTAGTGGCTCGATTAATGATCCACCTCCTGTAATAGTAGCATTAATAGCTGATACCGCAGCGGCAGTTCCTGTTGTTTGGCAGTGTCCAAACCAAGAGTTTGTTGTACGTGCCCAGTTTACTTGCATTTCTGCTAAATCAAGTGCATTTGGTCCAACAACAAATACGGCTGCTTCATTTTGACTTTCTGGATTACCACAAGAATTTACAAAGATATAGCTAATTTCAAGTGCGTTAGCTGGCTCTAATGGACAAGTTCCTGCTTGGTCTTCTACTGTCACTTCAATAGAGGTAGCATCTGTACAAGTACCATCGGTAGCACTTAATGTAATGGTGTAAGTACCGGCTTCTGTATATTGATGAGTAGGCATTTCTTCTGTAGAACTTCCTCCATCTCCGAAATCCCAACTTAAACTCGTATAGCCAGTTGAAGAATTAGTAGCACTTAGTAAATAACCATCTAAGTTTACACTAAAGCCAGCATCTACTGGGCAAATATCAATATTAATCGTCTCACAATAGGTCGCATACTCACCAGATAATTCACTAATAACTGTCAAGCATACTTCATAACTACCAGATTCAGTATAAGTGTGTACTGGATTCAAATCATTTAATACGACTCCATCTTCTACTTCCCATTCGAAAATGTCTGCTCCACTAGATTCATTTGTAAAGCTCACTTCGCCTAAATTGACAGTATAACTAAAGTCAGCACTTACATTTGAACCTGAAGTTACATTTACGTATTTACACACATTATTAGTACATCCACTTGTAGAGTTTGTAGCTGTTAAACAAACTTCGTAAACACCTTGATCATCGAAGGTATAAGCTAAATCTGTTGAACTATAACTAGCTCCTTCGATAATCCAAAGGTAGCTATCTGCAAAGGTAGAAGTATTGACAAAGTTTAGTGTTTCACCACCTGTTACACTGTACATAAAGTCAGCTTCTGTCACACAACTTAAGTTCACATCTTTACAAATCTGGTCTTGTTCTCCTGTCACTGAATTACTAGCCGTCAAACAGACACTATAAAGGGAAGGTGCTGAAAATGTATGACTAGGATTCGCATCTGTAGAAGTGGTACTTTCAATCGTCCAACTATAAGTATCTGCATTGAAAGATGCATCTGTAAAATCTACTGCTAAACCATCGTTATCATAAGTAAAATCAGCAATAACTGCATCTGGATTTAATACAGTAATCGTTTCACAATACGTTTCAGAACAACCAGTATTGGTATTTGCTGCATATAAGCAAATTTCATAATCACCAGGTAATTCAAAATCGTAGTTTGGCCCCGTACTATAGATGATGTTATCATCAATAAACCAAGTTAAAGCATTGTATCCTTCTGATTCGCTATTAAATAACACATTCGTATCGTCTAGGAATTGGTAAGTAAAGTCAGCACTTACACTACAAGCAATGGTTACATCTTCACAGTAAACAGCTTGTTCATTGGTAACTGTATTAACAGCAAATAAACATACAGTGTATAAACCTTCATCTGTATAAGTATGTACTGGATTTTCATCATCTAACGTAGTACCTGATTCTACTGACCAAGCATACATGTTAGCATTTTCCGAGTTGTTGGTAAATGAAACCGTAAAGTCGGTTATATCGAAAGTAAAGTCCGCTGTCACTGGACCATATACTTCAATCGTCTCACAGAACTCATTTACACAACCTCCAATATTAGTATCTCTTGCTTCTAGACAAATGGTATGTGTACCACCTTCTGCAAAAGTATATGTCATTGTTTCTCCTACTTCTAAGTTATTATTATCAATGACCCATCTGTAATCGTTTGCATTTGTAGAAGTACTAGTAGCTGTTACTTCTAGTCCATTATTACTCCAAGTAAATGAAGCTGCTGCCTCACAACCTATGGTAATCGTTTCACATTTAGAATCACTCAAACCATTCGTCGAATTTCCAATATCTAAACATACTTGATAATCTCCCATTTCAGGGAATTCGTATGTTACAACAGGTTCTTCGAAAAGCTCGCCATTAATATTCCAAGTATAGAAATCGAAATCACTAGATGTATTCACAAAAGTAGTTGTCAATCCATCAAACGTGTAAGTAAAGTCTGCTACTGGCTCCACTGGAGCTTCTACTGTAATAAACTTACAATAGCTATCTTCACAATCTTTAACTGTGTTCAAAGCTGTTAAACAAATCTGATAGACTCCTGGCTCTTCAAAAATATGAAATGGATTATTAACTGCTGGAATAGGATCTCCATTAATGGTCCAGTATACCTCATCTGTATCAATCGACTCATTAATAAATTGTACCTCCAAATCATTAATCGTACAGCCAAAGTCAGCAAAAGTATTACAAGAAACGTCGATAACCTCACAGAAGAAAGTAGATTCTCCAGAAACAGAATTAGCAACAGTCAAACATACATCATGTGCTCCTAAACTTGGGAAGGTATACGTCAACTCTTCAGAAGTAGAAACTAAATCTCCGTTGATATACCATTCATATGTATCGGCGCCAGAAGAATAGTTATCGAAGATTGCAGTAAAGTTATCTAATACATAAGTAAAGCCTACGTTAAGTGGCAACTCTTCTTCAGGCTCATTAATAGAAACCGTTTGGCAAAATGATTCTGTACAACCAAGTTGAGAATCAGTTGCATCTAAACAAATTTGGTAGATACCTCCCGTAGTAAATGTATAGGTCAAATCAGTAGAAGTAAATGTCGATCCATCTACATTCCATAAGTATTGATCTGCACCAGTTGATAAATTGGTTAAAGTAACTGTCTGATCACTAATGGCTAAAGAGAACACAGCTGAGACATCACAGTCCGTAACAATCGTCTTACAAATATTATCACCATCACCATTCGTTGTATTAGTAGCAAATAAACAAACTTCATAACTACCATTTTCAGGGAAGGTATGTAATACATTTTCAGTATCATAATCTACGCCTCCTACTGTCCAAGCATAAAAGTCTGCATTTTCAGAATTGTTATCCAAAATAAGTGTTAAGCCACTTAATGAATAATCAAAATCAGCTACTACTGCTGGATCACCTTCAACGGTAATCGTTTCACAATAAGTGTCTGAACAATCTTTAACAGGATTGGTAGCTGTCAAACATACTTCATAATCGCCACCACCTGCAAAGGTATAAGTAAAGATGTTAAAGCCATTGGTTTGACCATCAATCGTCCATAAAGACTCATCTGCATCTACCGACTCACTTGTCAATTCAATAGTCAAATCACTCACCGTATAAGAAAAAGCTGCTGTTGTTTCACATACAATTTCAATTGTTTCACAAGCAGTACTCGTATCTCCTTCCTCATTTGAAGCAGTTAAACATACTTCATAAGTACCTACTGCATCAAAAACATGAATCGGATTCGCATTACTAGCAAATGCATCCCCATCAACAGTCCACTCATAAGTAGTAGCATGATTGGAGTAATTGTTAAAATTGACCGTCAAGTCATTTAAGAAAAAGCTAAAACCTGCTTCTGGAGCTGGTAATGGTGGATTACCGACTGTTACGGTTTCACAATGTGTATCTTCACAATCCTTCAAAGCATTGAAAGCAGTTAAACAAACATTGTAAAAACCTTCATCACTAAAGGTATGAATGGCTGAGTTAAACGGATAAGTCTGCCCTTCGATACTCCAACTTGCCTCATCTGAATCTACTGATTCATTCGTAAATGCATATTCATACATATTTAACGAATCTGCCTCATAACTAAAGGCAGCTTCCGTATCACAAGTAATTTCTATCGTTTCACAAGCCGAATCGCTCAATCCATCTGCATTAAATGCCGTCAAACAGACCTCATAAGTTCCTACACTTTCTAAAGTCAATAATGGACCTGCTGCCGTCGAAAATACATCACCATCCAATGTCCATTCGTAAAAACTCGCATTAGCTGAAAAGTTATTGAAGCTCACTTGTAAGTTATTCACAAAGAAATCAAAACCAACTTCTGGTAATGCTGCTGGAGCAGTCACTGTTATATCCGTACAATATTCATCACTACAATTTTGCGAAGTGTTAGAAGCTGTCAAACATACTTCATAAGTACCTGCCTCACTAAAAGTATGTGCCATATCAGTAGAAGAACTATAAATACCATCTACTACCCAATTATAATCATCTGCATTCGTAGAAGTATTAGTTGCACTAACGCTCAAATCATTAGCAGAAACGGTAAAAGAGGCATCTGCATCACAACCAGGATAAACAGTCTTACAAATATTGGTCGCTTCACTTCCTCCTATCTCTTCTCCCGACAAACAAACATCATAAGCACCTGGTGTAGAAAAATCATAAGTGATACTTTCATCTCCTACGAATTGCTCTCCTTCAATATCCCAAACTAAGTTAGTCGCATTGATAGAAGTACTATTCAATGCTACATTTAAGCCATTTACATCACTAGAAAAATTAACCACAAATGGGATGGGTTCAACCGTAATCGTCTCACAATAAGTATCATCACAACCCATGCCTGTTTGATGAGCGGTCAAACACACTTCATAAGTACCCGCAGCTTCAAACGTGTGAATTGGGCTATAAAACCCATTACTTTCTCCATCTATTATCCAAGTTGCCTCATCCGAATCAATAGATTGATTCAAAAACTCAACAGTTAAATCATCTATATTTGCCTCAAATGCTGCTGTTGTTTCACAAGCAATGGTTAAAGTCTCACAATGTTGGTCACTCACTCCTAATTGATCATTTGTCACCTCTAAACACACTTCATAAGTACCCTGTGTATCAAATAGGTGAAATAAATCTTCTGTCGTTGCAACCTCTTGTCCATCTATTGTCCAAGAAGATGCCGTAGCCCCTTGAGAAGCATCATATCCATTCAATGTATAATCAGCTACATAATAAGTAAAAAAGGCATTTACTTCAGGGTAGTCTACTGTTACGGTACTACAAGTAGTATTCGGACAAGAGCCATAATAACTCGATGTCAAGCAAACCTCATATGTACCTGGCGCATCAAACGAATAGTTCAAATTTGTAGAACTACTTACCTCTTCTCCATCTACTCGCCAAGTAGAACGATTAGCATTATCCGATTGATTGTCTATACTAACAGTCAAACCATCAATACTTGCAGTCGCAAAGTCAACCATCACATCACAACCCACCTCTACATTTTTACACATCAACAATTCTTCACCTGTCTCCTCATTAAACCCAAACAAACAAACTTCATAAGTACCTGCTGCTGGAAACGTATAAATCGGATTTTCTGCTGTCGAAAATTGGGTATTATTGGTAGACCATGCAAAACCACTTGCATAGTCACTTTCATTAATAAAAGTAGCCGTATTGCCATCAAAGCTATACGAGAAATCTACGTCTAAAATTTCTGGCTCCGCAATCACAACTATCTCACAATGATTATCATCACAGTCTGTTGCAATATTATAAGCCAATTGACAAACCTCATACATACCTGCCGATTCATAAATATGTGAAGGACTATAAAAATAATTTATTGTCCCATCTCCCATATCCCAAATCGCATCATCCGCATTATAAGACGTGTTGGTCAATGTTAGCTCCAAACCATTTGAAGCATAAGTAAATCCTGCATCAACACCGCATCCTACCTCCACGCTCTGACAATATACATCTGCACCTCCATTAGTATCAAATGCAAATAAACAGACAACATAAGTGCCTGCCTCGTCAAAAGTATAAGTTAAATCTTCTGAAAAGAAGTTTTGATCTTCTACATTCCAAGCATACGAAGTACTATTGGCTGAAGTATTAGTAAAAACAACCTCAGAACCATTTACAACAAATGTAAATGATGATTCAGGACCGCTTGCCTGAGCCGCCAATGGAGCAGCAAAGCTATTCCCTTGAAAAATGGAATTCGGAATCCCATTACTAAAAAGCCACTCATACGAGTTAGCTTGTTTTAATAATTGTTGTGCTGATGAAGGCGCACCAACAACTTGGGATGGTTGAAATGAGAAAAAAAAGCAACTGATCAACAACCAGTATGCAAAAAGTGGTAACCGTTTCATAATAAAGTGCATATTTTTTGATCGAATCTTAATTTTGTTTTAAAGATTTTAGAGATTGATCGCCCATTTTTTTGTGCAATAAGGGTGAAATCAAACTCATGTTTTTACAAAAAACGCCTTTTGGTAACCAGCGTTTTTTATTTTTTTTAATGCTTTATTTACAAGAAATAGTAAAGAGGTAGGGAATGAAATAGTAAGAGAACAGTTTAAATAGAAAAGAGAGGGGCAATAAAATATGTATGATTATGTACGGAGAAACTTATAAACTTGTTACAATATGTTTATTTTCATCTATTATTATTATCATTTTTCTTACTCAATCATCCAATCACCCAATCACCCAATCATCAATAGCTGGGCGTGCCCTTCCATAGGGATGGAGGAATGCGGGCTTACGTACAGACAAGGCATACCTTGTCTCTACCTTAATGCCCACATTCCTCCATCCCTATTTCAGGTCGGGCTATCCGCTTGTAGTTGTCCTTGTAGAAAATAAGTTCCACCAATGCTTCAGTGCGTCTTCACTCCGTCGTTCAGCCACCCTTCAGCAGGTGTCCCTATATTTCTACAAGGGCAAGCTACCGCTACTATCCCTCACGCAAACATTAAAAAATGCCTCAATGTGTATTTTTTCATATACACCTCCCACAACCTAACTGAACATCCTAATTCCTACCACTTTGTACATCTAAATAATGAAACGATATAGGCAAGATGTTTCAACTAGACACGATATTTGTAACCCTTTAATTGGGTAACTAGCGAAAATTCACTTCCTTTGAGTAATTATTGTGAAAATTTAGTGACCCAGCCAAATTAATTAACAGCTTTTTTTTTATCTATTAATACATCTGTACAAAGCACTTACAATTATTACTGCTCGTTTATTCCTGAACTTGATTGCTTCACTTTTTGACAGATTAATGACTTTTTTGTTTCGCAGTGTCTTTTTAAAACCCTGTGGCAGGATTTTTGAATAAATTCGACAGGTTAGTTAAATAATGTATTAAATTACATAATATGGTTAAGGTGTCTACTCGTAAATCCTTATTATTATTCGTTACGTTTGGGATTTTACTTGGTTTAAATTGCTTTTCTTCCAAAGCTTGGAGTAACAATGAACAGATGATGATGTGTTCCATCAACGTCGATTCTGCAGTACCCACAGCTTGTGATGAAAATGGCCAATTCTTTATTGATCTTCAGTATCAAGAAGAAGAGGCAAATGGTATGTTCAATCTCCTTTTAGGAAATGAAATGCTAGGTTCTTTCGCGTACGGAGAACCGTTATCTTTAGGTCCATTCAATGGTAATGGAACTACAGAATATATCTTCACTTTACAAGATGTAGTCGATCCCGATTGCATAGGAGTCTCTCCTGTTGTAATCGCTCCTGATTGTAGCAACCAGTGTACTCTAGTAGTCAATGGAATGGCTGCCACAGCTTGTGATAATGATGATCAGTTTTTTATTAATATCGGATATGGAGCGACCATCATTCCTGGTGCTCAATTTACCGTTTCCGATATTGCAGGAACGACCTCCTATGGTACATTTACCTATGGAGATGACGTACTTATAGGACCTTTCGCAGGAGATGGCTCCACTAATTACGCGTTTACTTTTACAGATGTTGACAATCCAGAATGTTCAGCCCAATCAGGAACCCTTACAGCTCCTACTTGTCCTGATCCCAATGCTTGTTCTATCAATGTAACTGAAACAATTGTCAATGCTTGTGATGCCAATCAACAATTCACGGTTGGTTTCGGCTATGAATTTCCAGAAGACAAAACGGGACAAACATTCTCTATTGCTGATGGAAGTACCAACTATGGTACTTTTACTTATGGAGAATCTGTCACGATTGGCCCAATCAATGGAGATGGTACAAGCCAGTATACCTTCTTATTTTCTGATACCGAATCTCCAAGTTGTATTGGAGCATCAGAAAACATTACAGCTCCTAGCTGTCCTGTTGTAGAAGGGTGTTCTTTAAGTATTGGAAATATTATCGCTCTTCCTTGTAATGCAAGTGGAGAAGTAGCTCTTAGCTTTGCTTATGATGTCAATGCAGTAAGTACCGATAGTGGTTTCACTGTTAGTGACGGTACAAGCAGCTACGGACCATTCAACTATTCAGAAGAATTTTCATTTGGTAGCTATATCGCAGACGGTTCGTCCGTCATTACTTTAACAATGACTGACATTTCTGATATTTCTTGTGCCTCTACTCCACAGTCTTTTACTTTACCTACTTGTGGCGAAGTGGCAGATTGTTCATTAACGATCAATGAAGCAACTACTACACTATGTGATAGTGGGGATCAATTTCATATTCGATTGGGCTACCAAGCACAAGGTATTCAAGGGACAACCTTTACCGTAAGCGATGGTAGTACTACTTATGGACCTTTCAATTATAATGAAAACTTTGAAGTAGGACCTTTCAATGGAGGTAGTACTACTCCTATTATTTTAACAATGATAGACGGAACTAATACAGACTGCTCGGCAACTGCTCCAGCTGTAATTCCTCCTGATTGTAGTCAACAAACAGGTTGTGCGTTCCAACTCGACGAAGTAGTTGTTGGAGAATGCGATCTTCAAAATGAATTTTTAGTAACAATCGGCTATGCTGCAACTGCACTAGCAGGTTCTTCCTTTTCAATAACAGATCAAAATAGTAACTCATACGGAACTTTCGACTATGGTGATAATATCATCTTAGGACCTTTACAAGGCGATGGCACAAGCTATGTATTTACACTTACAGATAACAATGATGCTAATTGTAGTATCTCAACAGCTACGATCAATGCGCCAGCCTGTTTAGATGCATGTAACGTTACCATCAACAATTTAAATGTGAGTGCTTGTGATGAAAACAACATGTTTAGTATCGCATTGGATTATACATTCGATAATGCTGGTAACTCTTTCATAGTTACCGACGGAATTGGCATTAATGGCCCGTACAATAGAGGAGACAATGTTGTTCTTGGCCCATATACAGGAGATGGAAGCGAATATAATATTACTATTATCGATGCAGGTAATAGTGAATGTCGTAGTACTAGTCAAATGCTTACAGCACCTAGCTGTTTGCCTGCCGCTACTTGCGCCATCAATGTAGTATCTGCTATTCCTGCTTGTTCTGGAACCGACTTCTTCGTAGCAGTAAATTACAACTTCACTGCACGAGATGAAACCATGACATTCAATGTCTTGAATGGTACCACTGTTATAGGAACATACAACTATGGAGAGGCACTCAATTTAGGACCTTTCAACGGAGATGGTTCTAGTACCTACTCCTTTTCTTTAGTAGATGTGACTGATGAAACATGTAGTGCTAGTACACCACTCATTACAGCTCCTAATTGTGAAGGAGATCCTCCTCAATCAGATATCGTTGCTAATGATGATCAAGCAGATACATTCGAAAATACAGGAGTTACCATTATCGTTTTATCAAATGATACAGGTAATAACTTAGCCGTTGAAATTGTAAGCCAACCTTCACAAGGTACCGCTACACTCAACGATAATAACACAATTGGATATACACCTAATACAGGCTTCTCTGGTGGTGATTCTTTCCGTTATGCTATTAGAAATACACAAACAAATGCCACCGATACAGCAGTAGTTCGAATCAATGTCTTACCACTGCCAGACAATGGTATTGATGTTATTGCTAATAATGACTCATTTATCACTAATACCAATACATCTTCTACTATCCAACCTCTTATCAATGATCAAGGATTGAATATTACAATCCAATCAGCTAATAGTGCTACGGGAACTGTCGAAATTGTAAATAATGGCACTGAACTCTTATATACTCCTGCTCCAAATACCATTGGAATAGATACAATCATTTATACGATTGTTGATGCTAATGGAGATACAAGTACAGGAACCATCATCATGAGTATTGTTAGTGATTCTAACCAAAACTTCCCGCCTAATATAGATACCATTGCAGTTTGTACAGAACCTATAACGCCTGTTACAATCTGTTATCCTTTCTCTGATCCAAATGGAGATGATGTTTATATTAGCGAGGATAGCACCTTTACTACATTCAACTGTGGACTTGCTTTTGTAAGTGACTCTTGTTTGCGTTATACACCACTACCTGGTTTAGTAGGTACCGATACTGTTCATATCTATGTTTGTGATCGACGTACTCCTAGAGCTTGTAGTTATTCTGTCGCAATTGTACAAATTGGTTGTGCACAACCTATCGCAAATGATGATCAATTACTAATCAATAATAACAATGCCATCCTTAATGGAGCAGGTCTACCAGATGTTACAGGAGTAAATGGATTCTTCTTACCTGTAACTAATAACGATGTTGATCTTTGTGGAGCTACTCAACTAAATGTCCAAAGTATTTTCCAACAACCTGCTAATGGTTCTGTTACGATCACTCAAGGACAAATAGACTATACACCAAACGCTGGATTTAGTGGTTCAGATTCTTTCCAATATATTACCTGTAACGAATGTCCACTTTGTGATACAGCAACAGTAGTAGTAACAGTAGACCAAAATATTGATTGTAACAGACAAGAATCAACTTGTGTGGTTACTAATTCAACAGGACAAATCTGTCCTACCTTCTGTAATCTTACTTGGCACCAACTAGTAGATGTGAGAGCAGGAAACGGAGCTTTACAACTTGTAGCAGAAGGTTGTTATAACTATGCTCCTAATACAGATTTTACAGGAACAGACACACTGTTCTTCGAAGCTTGTGAAGGCGATTATTGTGAAACACTAACGGTTATCACCAATGTACAAAGCTCTTGTGGAAATTCACCACCAGTTGCTGTTGATGACATGCAAACCGCCAACCCTGGAGAAACGGTTCCAATTGCAGTCCTCAACAACGATAGCGATGCAGATGGCGACCCAATAACAGTGACACAATTACTTACCCAACCAGCCTGTGGCTCAGTAGAATTAATAGACAATATCTTCTATTATACTGCTACAGCAAACTGTTCAGGAGATTATACTTTCAACTATGAAGTCTGTGATGATACTGGTCTTTGTGATGTAGCAACAGTTACCATTACAGTAGTTAATGATTGTCAAAATGATGAAGAATATTGTACTGAACCAATTGTACCTATCACCATTTGTATCGACTTCTGCGGGCTTGCAGGTAGTGATACAACCTTTATTCAAGATGCGAGTACTACCTTCAACTGTAGTATCACTCTACTCGACGATAACTGTGTGCAATACACACCTCTACCAGGTTTCTTTGGAGGAGATGTCGTTACCTTTATTGGTGAAAATGAATTAGGACAAACAGATACTGTTCGTATTCCTGTAAATATCAGTTGTTCGGTACCAAACGCTATGGATGACGAAGCAATGGTTAGCCCAGACGAATCCGTGATTATTGATGTAATTGATAATGACAATGATCCTTGTGGAAACTTGCTCTCTCCTACTCTATTCATGGATGCTGCAAATGGTAGCGTGACAGTTAATTCTGATGGTACTGTTACCTATACTCCTCAAAATGGTTTTACAGGTACTGATACTTTCTCTTACCTATCATGTAATGACTGTGAACAAGAGTCATTCTGCGATACAGCAATAGTTGTTATTACTGTAGAAGAAGATAGTATTCCTCCAATGGTAATTATTGATGTGGAACCAGATATCGAACAAACACCTTTTGGTACTCCTGTTATCATCAATGTACTTAACAATGATGAACCTAGTGATCTAATCATTACTAGTATCCAACAACCTACCAATGGTACAGTTACTGAAAATCCAGATGGCACACTAACTTATACACCAAATGAAGGTTTCTCTGGAACTGACTATTTCTTTTATGAAGCCTGTGATTCTGAAAACAATTGTGAAGAAACAATCGTCAGTGTAGAAGTGCTTCCAGAAGGAGAACCTAATCAACCACCTACCGCCAACAACGATACAGAAGAAGCACCACTTGGTACACCTGTCGTCATTGATGTATTAGTAAATGATTCTGATCCAGAAGGAAGCGCACTTACAGTTGAAGTAACCGAACAACCAACTAATGGAACCGTAATGGTCAACCAAGATGGTACTGTTACTTATACACCTAATGAGGATGCTCCTGAAGAACCATATACTGATGAATTCACCTATGTCGCTTGTGATAATGGAATGCCTCAAGCTTGTGATACCGCAATGGTAGTAATCGGCTTTGGTGGCGCACCAATCAACCTTCCTCCTGTTGCAGGAGACAACTTCGACGAAACAACACCTAGTACACCCATTACTATTGATGTACTCAGTAATGATAGCGATCCAAATGGAGATCCAATAACAGTATCAATGATTACTGATCCTGTTACAGGAACAGCTACACTCAATCCAGATGGAACGATTACTTATACTCCTGATGATGGATTTACTGGAAATGACTTCTTTGTCTATGTCGTTTGTGATAATGGAACGCCTGTTCTTTGTGATACCGCTTTCGTAAGTATCTCTGTCGAAGATCCTAATGACTTTGAAGCAGTAGACGACCAAGTAGCAACAGGAATCGACATGCCAATTGATATTCCAGTAACTAATAATGACGAACTTCCAACAGGTACTCCGCTAGATAGTATTACTATTTCTATTGTAGATATGCCAATGAATGGAACTCCTACAATTAATGAGGATGGAACTATCTCTTATACACCTAATCCTGGATTTGAAGGTACAGACGAATTTACTTATGAAATCTGTATCCAACCAGCAGGCATCTGTGATACAGCTACTGTAATTGTAAATGTGTTACCTCCAGTAGATGCAGAACCTGATGTATATACCACACAAGAAAATACGCCTATCTCGTTCAATGTACTTGACAACGATACAGGCTTTGATTTATCAATCACCAATTTCATCGACTTACCTGATTTCGGAACACTCGAATCAGTAGATCAAGAAACAGGTGATATTACCTATGTTCCTTTCGTAGATTTCACAGGAGAAGACTTTTTCTCGTATGTTACTTGTGATGGTAGCGGAATGTGTGATACCGCTGTTGTAGGAATTACTATCTTACCAGTAAGTACTGCCAATCTTCCACCAGTAGCAGGAAATGACCAAGTCGATACACCAGAAGATACACCAGTTGATATCAACGTATTAGTGAACGATAGCGATCCAAATGGAGATCCTGTTGTCATTACCGAAATTACTCAAGAACCTGAAAACGGAACAACTGTCATCAATGAAGACGGAACAATTACCTATACGCCTAATCCAGGATTTACAGGTTGTGATGTGTTCGAATACCAAATTTGTGATACACAAGATCCCCCACTCTGTACTACAGCTTCTGTAGGCGTATCAGTAGGTGAGAATACAATCTGTAATGAACCTCCTATTGCTTTCGATAACGAATACACCATCGACGAGAATACTCAAATCGAAATTGATGTACTCGACAATGGAGACTTCGATCCTGATGGAACAATCGAAATTGTACAAGTCATTACCGAACCTGCTCATGGAGAACTAATAGAACTAGAAAACTCCTACATCTATATCCCTGATAATGGATATGCAGGACGCGACTTCTTCATGTATGTTATTTGTGATAACGGTGAACCTGTTCTTTGTGATACAGCAACTGTTACCATCAATATCATTCCTGAATCTATTCAAATCCAACCAGATATCGCTATCACAGGTATGGATGAACCAGTAAACATCAATGTATTAGGAAACGATTTAGGAGGTGGATTAACGGTTACCAATATCGTACATGATCCAGAAATGGGAACCATCGTTCTCAACCCTGATGGAACCTTTACCTATACACCTGATTCTGGATTTGTAGGTACAGACTACTTTGGTTACCAAGCTTGTGACGAAGACGATATCTGTGACGAAACACTCGTAACAGTGATCGTTCTTCCAGACAGCATCACCAATGTTCCACCTAATGCAGTCAATGATGTAGAATCAACACCACTAAACACACCTGTTGATATCGACATCCTCGCAAATGATACCGATCCTTATGGAGGAGACGAAATTTCTATTGCTAGTCATACAGAACCTGAAAATGGTACCATCGAAGAAATAGAACCAGGCGTATTTACTTATACTCCTAACGAAAACTTTGCTGGACGAGACGAATTCACCTATGTTATCTGTGACAACGGCGAACCTGTATTATGTGACTCTGCAACAGTAGTCATTACAGTTGGGGTAGATGAAGTATCAAACAACCCACCAGTTGCTGTTGATGACTTCGAAAAAACAGACATGAATGAGCCTATTGATTTCAATATCCTCAATAATGATGTAGATCCTGATGGAGATAATATTACCATCGTTTTCAACTCATTACCAGAACATGGTACTATCAGCGAAATTGACGAAAATGGAACCGTTTCTTATACACCAGATGAAAATTTCGTAGGACAAGACTTTTTCAGTTATGTTATCTGTGATGATGGAGAACCTGTATTATGCGATACAGCTTACGTACAAATCTTTGTAGAGCCTGATACACTTCACATTGATCTAGTAACTGAAGTAAACACCTCTGTTACCGCTTGTATTAGAGACTACCTACTCGTTTTCGAAATTGATACGATCAGCGTTATCGAAACACCAAACGATGGGTCGCTCATCATCATCAACGACTGTGTACGTTATATTCCTAATCCTGACTTCGTAGGAATGGATACCCTACTCATCCTCATCTGCAACGAAGAAGATGAATGTATCTTTGTAGAAATAGAAATCGACGTACTTGAAGATGCAGATCCACCAGTTGCCAATGACGATGTTACCGTAACAGGAATCAATGAACCTGTTACTATACCTGTTCTCGATAATGACTTCGATCCAAACGATCACCCCATCACAGAAGTAATTCTAATAGATGGACCTTTCGTAGGAGATGCAAGCATTATGCTCGATTCCACAGGACTCGCCGTCATATACACACCACATCCCGACTCGGCTTATGTCGATTCATTTAGCTATGTAATCGTCGATTCTACGGGAATGATAAGTGATACAGCATGGGTAATTGTAAATATTACCGATGAGCCACTTGGAGACGTTGATGCAGTAGAAGACGAAGCCACTACCCTACCTGACACATCTGTTGACATCGATATCTTAGAAAATGATATCATCCCTCCAGATGCAGTGGAAGGAACGATTGTCGTTACGACGGTTGATCCACCAAATAACGGAACAGCCATTCTCAATCCAGACAATACGTATACCTATATCCCAGATCTAGGCTTCGAAGGAACCGACACTTTCACTTACGAACTCTGTGTCACCCTTCAAACAGGTATCCAACGTTGCGATACAACAGAAGTGATCATCAACGTTCAAACAGAAAGTTGTGAAATCTTATGTAATCCAATCATTACACCAGATGGCAACAACATCAACGATGAACTGATATTTACCAACCTAGAATCTAGCTGTTACGAAGGAGTAACCTTCAAGCTTTACATCTTCAACCGTTGGGGAGATAGAGTATACGAAGTACCAAACTATACCAACGAGTTCGCCTGGGATGGACGCTACCTCAAAACAGGTAACCCAGTTCCCGATGGCACCTACTTCTTCCAACTATGGTACGAAATAGATGGAGAAGATTTGGACAAACTCGGTTCAATAGAAGTAAGACGATAGTAATATCGGATATATGAGGACCTAACCTTTTTAGCCTTTACTCTTTAATTAGAGTAAAGGCTTTTGTATTTTTTGGGCGTGCCCCCATTTTTGTATTTTCAAATGCTCCCGCCAGCGTCCTCGCTGGTGGCATCTGAAAATACAAAAATGGGGTCGGGCTATCCGTTTGTAGTTGCCTCACATACCCTTGTTCGGCTAAACGCCTAGCAGTGTCTTCCTCCGTCAGCCCTGCTAGTCGAAGCCTCACAAAGCGTCTGTTTCGTCAAGCTACCACTTCTATCCCTCACGCATTTCCCCTCCTCGGAGGGGTTAGGGGTGGGTTCATTATTGGATGACTGCATGATTGAATGAAAAGTCTCCTCCTCGGAGAAGATGTAGAGGTGGGTTTTGTGTGACGATCATCCGTTCAACCGTTAATCGTCGGACATCACACAAAAAATCGTTAACCGTAGGACGTTCAACCGTTCAATCGTTCCACCGACCAACCACACTAAATTACCATGACTTACTCCTCATTTCTGCGTCTTAACAAAATAAATCACCAAAATCTTACAAAGGAACAAACTAGTCTTACTAACTTTGTGTTCAACTTTAGCAATCCACCTTTTTAATACAATTCAACATTCACATGAAAAATATTGGATTCAAAAATCCCAATGCTGATCTTAGTCAATACGGTTTCAAAGACATAACCGCTTATTGGAATCTGACTCCTGCAGCACTTATCGAAAAAACCATTAAATTAGATCAAGGGAAACTCAGTAAATCTGGTGCCTTAGCTGTCAATACTGGAGAGTTTACAGGACGCTCCCCTAAAGATCGTTTTATTGTCAGAGACGCCATTACTGAAAAAGACGTCAACTGGGGCGACATCAACAAGCCTTTCGACCCAGATAAATTTGATCAACTTTACGATAAAGTAATCAACTATCTAAACACGAAAGACGAGTTATACGTCCGCGATGCATACGCTTGCGCCAACCTCGATTATCGTCTCAATGTACGCGTTATTAACGAGCATCCTTGGCAAAACCTCTTCGCCTACAATATGTTCCTTCGCCCAAGTAAGGAAGCCATCACCAACCTACAGCCCGACTGGACTGTTATCGCCGCACCAGGATTCATGGCTGATGCAGCTATAGATGGCACTCGTCAACATAATTTTGCGATCATCAACTTTACCAAAAAAACCATCATCATCGGTGGTACTGCCTATACAGGAGAAATCAAAAAAGGAATTTTCTCTGTTTTGAATTTCGAACTACCTACCAAACGTAAAGTATTGCCAATGCACTGCTCTGCTAATGTAGGAAAACGAGGAGATACCGCTTTATTCTTCGGTTTATCTGGAACAGGAAAAACGACCTTATCAGCCGATCCGCACCGTAAACTCATTGGTGATGACGAACACGGATGGTCTACTGGTAGTGTCTTCAACTTTGAGGGAGGTTGTTACGCCAAGTGTATCGACCTTTCTGCTAAGAAAGAACCACAAATCTACAAGGCAATCAAATTTGGAGCAATGCTCGAAAACATTGTCTTCCAAGAAGATGGTGTAACTCCTGACTTTGAAGATGCAAGCATCACTCAAAATACCCGCGTAAGCTACCCGATCCAACATATCGATAATATCGTTTACAACTCTCGTGGAGATCTTCCTAAAAATATTTTCTTCCTTACCTGTGATGCCTTTGGTGTTTTACCTCCCATCTCAAAACTATCGCCTGAGCAAGCGATGTATCACTTCATTTCTGGGTATACGGCTAAAGTAGCAGGTACAGAAGCAGGTATCACCGAACCAAAAGCGACCTTCTCTGCTTGCTTTGGTTTACCCTTCTTACCACTACACCCTGTACGCTATGCCGAAATGCTAGGTGAAAAACTGCGTATTGGTAGTAAAATGGGAGATGGCAAAATCGGTGTGTGGCTCATCAATACTGGCTGGACTGGTGGTGCATATGGTACAGGAAGTCGTATGGCTCTCCCATATACCCGCGCAATGATTGCCGCTGCACTTGACGGTAGCCTCAAAAATGTGGAATACAAAGAACATCCCATTTTTGGACTTGCTGTTCCTCAAGGTTGCCCAGATGTACCTAATGCATTACTCAACCCAAGAGACACTTGGCCAAATGAAGAAGAATACGACGAACAAGCTCAGAAATTAGCACAACTCTTTGTTAGTAACTTCCAAGCATTTGAAGCACAAGCCACTCCTGAAATTATGTCGGCAGCTCCAAAAATAATTGCTAAAGTTTAAAAGACTGTTTTAACAACTTTACATAAAAAACGCCGAGTAGAATTTGAATTCTACTCGGCGTTTCTGTTTAATTATTTATTTCACGTTATACGAAAAGTCCTCACACATCGTCGGACGTTCAATCGTAAATCGTCGGACGTTTTTACTTATCCTGCAACTTAAATACCTTCTTCAATAAGTCAGTACTACGAGCCAAAGGATCTTTACGAATCTTTGCTTCTTCTTGAGCGACCATAACAAACAAACCATCCAAAGCTTTACCTGTTACATAACCGGTCAAATCTGTATCTACCTGCTTCTTCACAAAAGGAATTTTATTATAGCGGGTAAAAATATCCGACCAGTGCTTCGTTGCATCTACCTTATCTAAAGAACGACTAATAACTGGCTTGAAAGCACTTGTCAATTGAGGAGTAGTTGTTCGCTTCAAAAACTGAGTAGCAGCATCTTGCTCCCCTTTCAAAATACCCATTGCATCTTGAAAAGTCATTTGCTTAATAGCTGTTACAAAAATATCCTTAGCACTTTTAGAAGCGTCTTCTGCCGCACGATTCAAAGACAATACGACATTATCTACTAATTTTCCTGCTCCAATATCACGTAATGTATTCGCTACTTTATTCACTTCGGGTGGGAAAGGAATCTTTATTTTTGCATTTTTAAAGAATCCATCTTTCAAGGACACTTTTTGTGCCCCATTCGAAATTCCAAAATGTAAGGCTTGTTTCAGACCTTTCACAATTTCTGTTTGTGTAACTCCTCCTCCTGTTCCTCCTAGTACATCTTCTACGGTTCGCAATATATCCGTAGAGGTACAAGCTCCAAAGCTTAAAGAGCTAATTAATAGTACAAAAAGAATCTTTTTCATGATTATATTTTTTTAAGTAACAATATGTTTTTTCTAAAAGTGGGTGCAAAAAGACAAAATTAATCCCTGCTTAGACCATAAATGTAACAAAGTGTTTAATGAATCGCAAATATAGTAGAGACGTTGCGTGCAACGTCTCTACTAAAAAATCCCTACCTTTGCCAATCCTAAAACTCAATACCCATGCAAGCAAGTATCATTTCCATAGGCGATGAAATTCTCATAGGACAAATCATCAATACCAATGCCAGTTGGATGGCTCAAAGACTCAATGAAATTGGTGTCCATGTATACGAAGTAGTCACCGTTTCTGATACCGCCGATCACATCACCCAAGCAGTCGATCAAGCCCTTCAACAAGCCGACATTGTCCTTCTAACAGGTGGACTTGGTCCCACTAAAGATGATATTACCAAAAAAACATTGGCCGATTATTTTGAGAGTGGTATGGAGTTTCATCAAGAAATTCTAGATGACCTCAATGCCTATATGCAAAAGCGAGGCCGCCCCATGTTGGAAAGTGTCAAGTCGCTTGCTCTCATGCCTAGTAAATGTGAGGTTATTCGCAATCTCAAGGGAACTGCAGCCGCTATGCTTTTCGAAAAAGAGGGGAAGATATTGGTATCCATGCCAGGTGTGCCATATGAAATGAAAGACTTTATGGAACGCGTGGTGCTAGATCGTATAAAGCAGCAATTCAATACACCTACTATTTTACATAAAACCATTATCTGTGCGGGACAAGGCGAAACCGTACTTGCCGAAAAAATAAAATCAGTAACTGAGTCCTTACCTCCACATATCAAAATGGCTTATCTACCTAATATGGGTATTGTGCGCTTACGCTTATCAGGAAGTGGTGAACATGGAGCAACACTCCAAGCAGAAATTGAAGACTATACACAACAAGTATGGGATATTCTCCACCCGAAGTATGCAATTGGTTATGATAAAGACAAATTGGAGGAAATAATAGGACAAATCCTTCTCGAAAAAAAGGCAACGCTCAGTACTGCCGAAAGTTGTACAGGAGGACTTGTTGCCCACAAAATCACTAGTATCTCTGGTAGTTCTCGTTACTTTGAAGGAGGAGCCGTTTGCTATTCCAACCGAATGAAACAAGAACTACTAGGTGTCCAAACAAGTACGCTTGAACAATTTGGAGCAGTAAGTGAAGAATGTGTAAAGGAGATGGCACAAGGAGCCGTCAAAAACTTCAATACTACTTATGGGGTGGCTATTTCTGGTATTGCTGGCCCAGGTGGTGGAACTCCCGAAAAACCTGTCGGAACGGTGTGGATTGGTGTGGCTGATAAGGATCGTGTATTCGCTAAAAAACTATCGTTTCCTCGCAC
This sequence comes from Bacteroidota bacterium, assembly GCA_020631245.1. GTDB lineage: Bacteria > Bacteroidota > Bacteroidia > Chitinophagales > UBA2359 > JAHDHP01. Next base: position 23,376 of record JAHDHP010000001.1, read on the forward strand.
AAGAGAGTTAGTTACTGCGGTTTCTGCTACAATGGCTTTGGTATTTTTGAGGCGATTTATGTTGGAGATTGTGTGATGTGGGGATTGGGTGATTGGGTGATTGGGTGATTGGGTGATTGGGTAAGAAAGTCCCTCTGAAGAGAATATCCAAGTATTTCGTCATAAAAAACAAAGTTTTATTGCTGCGTAACGCCCATCCAATCATACAGTCATCCCGTCATCCAATCATGGGATCGCGTGAGGGATAGCAGCGGTAGCTTGCCGTAGAGACGTTGCTCGCAACGTCTGTACAGAAAGGTAGTGAAGCTTCGACTAGCAGGGCTGACGAAGGAAGACACTGCTAGGCGTTTAGCTGAACACCTTTTCTGCAAGGCAACTACAAGCGAATAGCCCGACCCCATTTTTGCTTTTTTTAGATGCCAGCAGCGAGGACGCTGGCGGGAGCATCTAAAAAGCAAAAATGGGGGCACGCCCAATAAACAACATATTAAAAATAAAGATGAATAGTCAGAAAGATATAGAACAGTTACTACACCTCATCAATCTTGAACGAAAAGAGGAGTCGAGATTGTCGCAGGAAATATTGGCGAATATGCCTTTACCTGAACGAAAAGAAAAAGGGATTACTTGGCATCCTGTGGTCATTAATAACGAGGAAATTGGTGTGGGACAGCAGATTATTTTGACGCTGGAGCGTACTTCTTTGACCGATCAAACGCATCGTTTTAGGCAAGGGCAAACGGCAGCCTTATTCAATAATAGCAATGAAAAAGATACTCCAATTAGTGGGGTCATCAAAAAAATAAAGGATAATATCTTGCAGTTGGCCGTGAGTACCGACCAACTACCTGAATGGGTGGACTCGGGGCGATTGGGACTGAATTTGTTGTATAATGAGACAACATTTAAGGAGATGGAAATTGCCTTGACGAAACTTCAAAAAGCGGAAAATGGGCGATTGGCTGAGTTGCGGGAAATATTGTTTGGTTACCAACAACCTTTTTTCAAAGAACTCCCCTACTCTATTGAGATTCCTCCCTTAAATGATTCGCAAAATAAGGCGATTGAATTGGTGGCAAAGGCTCAAGATATTGCCATTATTCACGGCCCTCCTGGTACAGGAAAAACGACGACATTGGTGCAGGCCATTAAGTTTTGTTTGAAAACAGAAAAGCAAGTATTGGTCTGCGCGCCAAGTAATACAGCCGTTGATTTGCTCACTCAAAAACTGACTGAGCTGGGGCTTTCTACGGTTCGCTTGGGACATCCTGCACGCGTAAATGAACAATTACTATCTCGTACTTTTGAGGCGCAGATAGCAGCGCATCCACGTTACAAACAACTCAAACAATATCGTAAAGAAGCGACTCAACTGCGTCAACAGGCTCGAAAATGGAAGCGGAGTTTTGCTGCTGTGGATCGAGAGGAGCGACGAGAAAAATTGAAATTAGCGAAAGAGTTATTGGATTATGCACGACAATTGGAGCAGTTTATTTCGAAGGATGTGATTGAAAAATCACAGGTGGTGGCTTGTACGCTTGTTGGTAGTGCAGGACGTGCTTTGCGGTCATTTCAGTTTAGTACGGTGTTTATTGATGAAGCAGCTCAATCACTTGCTCCTGCTACTTGGATTCCGATTACTCGTGCCAATCGGGTGGTGCTTGCGGGTGATCACTGTCAATTACCTCCTACTGTCAAATCAGCGGAAGCGATGAAACAAGGCTTGATGAAATCGCTTTTTGAAACCTGTATCGAAAAACTACATGCCGATACTATGCTTTCGACGCAGTATCGAATGCACCAACAAATTATGGAGTTTTCGAACCAGCAGTTTTATGAAAAAGGATTGAAAGCGCATGAATCAGTCTCGGAAAAAACATTGGGTGAAGACTTATTACTATTTACACCTGCCGATTTTGTGGATACGGCTGGAACGGGCTATGAAGAGGAACAAAAGAAAGAGGGTTTGAGTCGCTTTAATAGTCAGGAAGGAGATTTGCTATTAAAGTACCTTTCCAAAATTTATCAACAATTGGCGGTCGAACAACCCGATGAGGTTCACAAAATTACAACAGGTATCATTTCTCCTTATAAAGCACAGGTGCACTATCTGCGAGATCATTTGTTGGATTATGAGACCCTTCACAAATATCAAGATAATATTACGATCCATACCGTCGATGGTTTTCAGGGGCAGGAACGGGATATTATCGGCATTAGCTTGGTGCGTAGCAATGATAGTGGTGAAATTGGTTTCTTGGCCGATACGCGCCGTATGAATGTGGCAATGACACGAGCCAAAAAGAAATTGGTGATGGTGGGTGATAGTGCTACATTGGGAAGTCATCGCTTTTATAAGTCTTTTTTGAAGTTTATGGAGCATGAAGCAAATTATACGACGGCTTGGGAATATATTTACTAGGGGATTGGGTGGTTG
>JAHDHP010000001.1:25912-51809 GCA_020631245.1 Bacteroidota bacterium
TGAAGCAAATTATACGACGGCTTGGGAATATATTTACTAGGGGATTGGGTGGTTGTAAAAAAATGCCTTGTGATCTTATGAGTTCCTTATTTATCCATTTTTTTTGAAAAAATTTGTGAGTAAAACCTCCTTCCTCTTTGTGTCCTCTGTGAAAGTTTTCTTTGTAGCTTCTGTAGTTCAAAAAAAACTTCGCACTTCGCACCTCGCACCTCGCACATTTTCCTTATCTTCTCCTTTCCAGAAATAATGAACATCACCGACCTTATAAGACAATTAAATGCCAGACTTTTGCCACCTCCATTGCCATACCCAATTCTCACTGCTTGATGGGGCTGCGAGTATTCAAGATATGGTCAATAAAGCCGTTGCCGATGGGCAGCAAGCCATCGCCATTACCGATCATGGAAACATGTTTGGGGCTTTTCAATTCTATAATAAATGTACCAAAGCGGGTATCAAACCCATTATTGGTTGTGAAGTATATATTGTAAATGACCGTTTTCGCCAAAGCTTCACCAAAGGCGAAAAAGATGTTCGCCACCATCAACTCCTACTTGCCAAAGATGCTGAAGGATATAAGAACCTCTCTAAAATATGCTCTATTGGCTTTATTGAGGGACTCTACCGTACTTTCCCACGAGTAGATATGGATATTATCCGTAAACATAGTAAAGGGCTTATTGCTACTACTTGTTGTATTGGGGCGCGAGTACCTCAAACTATTTTATTTAAGGGAGAGGAAGAAGGCGAAAAGGTTTTTAAAGAGTTCTTGGATATTTTTGGAGAGGATTATTATGTCGAATTACAACGACACGAGATTCAGGATATTGATGGAACGGGTTATAGTCAAGAAGACTTGAACCAAATATTATTGAAGTGGGCGAAGAAATATGATGTAAAGGTGATCGCCACCAATGATTCGCACTATGTTGATAAAGATGACTGGCAGGCACATGATATTTTACTCTGCATCAATACAGGTAATTATCGCAGTACTCCTATTGGCTATGGACAGGGCATGAGATTCGGTTTTCCGAATGACCAATTTTGGTTTAAGACCAAACAGGAAATGGAAACGATCTTTAGTGATGTCCCTTTTGCTCTTGACAATACAATGGAGATTGTAAGTAAGATCAATACGCCTAAATTGGCGCGTGATATTTTAATGCCCAATTTCCAAATCCCTGAAGCCTTCAAAACACAAGATGATTTCCTGCGCCACTTGAGTTATGAGGGAGCGAAGAAAAAATACGGGCATGAATGGGAGCCTTTCGCCAAAGAACGAATTGACCATGAGTTGAAAATCATCGAAAACATGGGGTTCCCAGGTTATTTTTTGATTGTACAAGATTTCATCCAAGCAGCTAAAGATATAGGTGTAGAAGTAGGGCCAGGTCGTGGTTCGGCTGCGGGATCGGCAGTGGCTTATTGTACGGGCATCACCAATATTGACCCCATCAAATACAACCTCCTCTTCGAGCGTTTCCTCAATCCAGAGCGGGTGTCGATGCCTGATATTGATATTGATTTTGATGATGAAGGACGCCAAAAAGTGATTGATTATGTAGTTGAAAAATATGGACAAAACCAAGTAGCGCAAATTATTACCTACGGAACGATGGCTGCCAAAAGTTCTATTCGTGATGTTGCGCGAGTGTTAGAACTTCCCCTACCCGATGCCGACAAAATAGCTAAGTTAGTTCCCGAAGGCCCCAAAGTCAATTTGAAAAAAGCCTTTAAAGAAGTACCCGAATTAGCTTCGTGGCGAAACAATGAAAATACACCTTATGGGGAAACACTCAAAATGGCAGAAACCCTCGAAGGTTCAGTCCGCCACCGAGGTATTCATGCGGCAGGGGTGATTATCGCCCCCGATGATTTGATGGAATATATTCCTGTATGTACTGCCAAAGATGCCGACCTTTGGGTGACCCAATTTGACGGAAAGGTAGTCGAAGATGCAGGTATGTTGAAGATGGATTTTTTAGGGCTGAAAACCCTCACCATCATCAAAGATGCTATTACCAATATCCATAATCGTTTTAGCCTTGAGGAAATAAACGAAAAGACACCTGGCATTATCCCTGAAGGAGGAAAACGCATTGATCCTGACTTGGTAGCCGAACAATTAGAAGACACTAAAACCTATGAGCTTTTCCAACGGGGAGAAACAGTTGGTATCTTCCAATTTGAGTCGGGCGGAATGCAGAAATACCTCAAACAACTTAAGCCTACCAATATTGAGGATTTGATTGCGATGAACGCACTCTATCGTCCTGGTCCGATGGATTATATTCCTTCTTTCGTTAATCGAAAACACGGACGTGAACAAGTAGACTATCCACATGAATGGTTAGAACCAATTTTGAAGCCTTCTTATGGAATTATGGTCTACCAAGAACAGATCATGCAGACGGCTCAAATTATGGCGGGCTACTCGCTCGGACAAGCCGATTTGTTGCGTCGGGCAATGGGTAAAAAGAAGCTCGAAGAAATGCAGCGACAACGGATTATTTTCCGTGATGGAGCTGGTGCAAAGGGAGTTGATAGTGATAAAGCCGACGAGATTTTCGACATTATGGAGAAGTTTGCGGCTTATGGTTTCAACCGTTCTCACTCGGCTGCTTATTCCTTTGTAGCTTTCCAGACTGCCTACCTCAAAGCCCACTACCCCGCCGAATATATGGCTTCGGTGTTGACCCACAATATGAATGACATCAAAAAGGTCAACTTCTTTTTGAGTGAGTGTAATCGCATGAAATTGATTACCACCATTCCTGATGTCAATGAAAGTAATGTGAAGTTTACGGTGAATCGAAAAGGAGAAATTCGCTTTGCCCTTTCTGCAATTAAAGGAGTGGGCGAAGCTGCCGTGCAGGAATTGGTGACCGAACGCACTAAAAACGGGAATTACCAAAGTGTATTCGATCTTACTAAGCGCGTTAACTTACGCTCAGTCAATAAAAAAGCCCTCGAATGCCTTACTCAGGCTGGAGCCTTCGATAGTTTTACCAATATTCACCGTGCCCAATACTTCTATATACCTCCAGGAGGACAACTCAACTTATTAGAGACTGCGGTTAAGTTTGGTAACTCCTATCAAAAAAGTAAAAAAACAGCTAGTGTCTCCTTATTTGGAGATGCGTTGATGGAAGATATTCCTGATCCTGAAGTAACAGAATGTGAGCCTTGGCCCTTGATGGAACAACTGCGTAAGGAACGGGAAATGACGGGTATCTACCTTTCTGGACACCCACTTGATCAATACCGCTCGGAGATTGACGCTTTCTGTAATTGCAATTTTGAAGAGTTGCCCAACCGACTTGATGAGGAAGTGCGCTTGGCTGCTATTGTGATGGAGGCAGTACATCGGACGAGTAAAACAGGGAAGCCTTTCGGGAAATTTGTCTTGGAAGATTTTTATGCGAGTTGGGAATTGATGTTATTTGGAGAGGATTATATCAAACATAAAAACTACCTCGATGCAGGTCGCTGCCTGTTTATCAAAGGTACGATGAAACGCCCTCGCTGGAAAAAGGATGGGGATTATGAACTTAGTATTTCTGATAATGGAGTACGTCTTTTATCATCGGTAATGGATGAACAAGCTAAGAAGGTGAGTATCAAGGTATCTCTCGAAGCCATTACCGATCAATGGATTAAGCAGCTTTATGCCGTTTGCAAGAAAAACCCTGGCAAACTAGGACTAAATATCGAAGTCATTGACATCAACAATCGTAGCAAATTGAACTTCTTCTCCAAAAACCATCAAATCACCCTAACCAAAGAAGTGATAGACGTTTTTGATAAGTTACCTGGTATGAGCTACAAAATTCACTCATAAAACCAATCCTCCATCTACATTCAAGACGGTTCCTGTGATAAAAGCAGCTTCAGCCGAGGCAAGAAATAGGTAGGCATTTGCAATATCTTCTACCCTACCTATTCTTCCTACTGGTGTTCGTTCCATTAGCTGTTCCATCACTTTCGCAGGAACTGTCTCCACCATTTCCGTTTTGATAAATCCAGGAGCTACCGCATTTACGGTGATCCCTTTTCGTCCAAATTCGCGTGCCCAAACTTTGGTCATGCCGATGACTCCCGCCTTTGCTGCTACATAATTTGTTTGCCCAAAATTGCCATGATGTGCCACTACTGAAGCTGCATTTAAAATACGCCCAAAACCATTAGCCGTCATAAATGGATACACTGCTTTGGTACAATGAAATACCCCCGTCAAATTCACATCAATCACCTGTTGCCACTGTTGAGGCGACATTTTTTTCAAGGAAGCATCTCGCGTAATACCTGCATTATTAACCAAAATATCAATACTCCCAAAATCGGTATATACTTGTTCGGCGGCACTTACCACATTAGTTATATCAGCTGTATTCACTTTATAGAAATGCGCCTTAGCATCCATCGCTTTTAATTCCTTCACCACTTCCTCTCCTGCTTTTTCATCTATATCCCAAATCGCTATCTTCGCCCCTTCTTCTACAAACCGAATAGCCGTTGCTTTTCCGATACCTTTGGCTCCACCTGTTATAATCGCTGTTTTATCTGATAATCTCATATCTTTATATTTGGCTGCAAGGTAATCATTTTCTGGGCGTGCAAACCCATGATTGGATGACGGAATGACTGGATAGGCGTTACGCAATATAATCTGTGTTAATTCGTGTAATCTGTGGTGTTATATATAGAAAGAAAAAAAGAGTTTGTTAAGAAATATTAATTTGAGGGTTCTGTTTCATCTTTTTTAGGAGTCATTTGTTTTATGATTGTTCTTTCTATAATTGATATTGACTAATTGAGACTCATTGGTTTTCTCACGTTACATAAGATGAATATCTTATGCTAATGCCGATGCCCTTTCAGGGCAATTTGACATCATTTCCTCATTCACATTAGATAGCATCTAATGCTAGTGACAATGCCCTTTCAGGGCAATTTTTCCCCGAAGGGGATATAGCATCAGATAACATCTGATGATAACAATAGTATTAGATAACATCTAATGAATAGATAATGTACCTAAATAAAATTACCCTGAAAGGGCTATAGCATTTATACAAAAATGACAAAATAGCATTCTAAAATCCTCAATCACTGCCTTTTCGACAGCATAAGCGTATTGAATATGACAAAAAGGGGCATTTTAGGGGCTGGAACCAAATTTGATCTAAAGTGTTATGTAAAAGTTGATGATGGATTTATTATCTTTCATCCTCAAAATAAAAAAACAATTCATTCATATTTAAAACCAAATCTAATGGCTTTAACATTAACCGATCAGAACTTCGATTCTGAGGTAATCAAATCAGGAAAATTATCTGTTGTGGACTTTTGGGCAACTTGGTGTGGTCCATGTCGTATGTTAGCTCCATCTATTGAGCAATTAGCTGAGCAGTATGACGGCGAAGTAGTTGTAGGAAAAGTAGATGTGGATGCGAACCCACAAACCGCCATGCAGTTTGGCGTACGTAACTTACCAACTGTTCTTTTTATTAAAGATGGTGAAGTAGTTGACAAGCAAGTAGGTGCTGTACCGAAAGTGGTATTGGATAAGAAAATCAAAGCGTTGTTGTAAACAACTAATGATATATACAATTTAATGTGTTCTAGACGCCTCCAAGTAATTGGGGGCGTTTTTTTTGGGGGATTGGGGGATTGGGTAAGAATAGATCGTCAGCCTGAAAAGTAATATTTTTGAGAGTAATTCTAATGCCTATAAGCGTTTTACATAGATTGATTATAACAAATCAGGCTGACGATCTAAAAGTCCATTTCAAATCAAAATACAAGTATTTTGTACTAAAAAAATTATTTTTATTCCCACTTAACACCCATCCAATCATCTTGTCATGTAGTCATCCAATCATGGAAATGCGTGAGGGATAGCAGTGGTAGCTTGCCGAAGTAGAAAGGTTTGAGGCTTCGCCTAGCAGGGCTGACGGAGGAAGACACTGCTAGGCGATTTAGCCGAACACCTTTTCTACGAGGCAACTACAAACGTATAGCCCGACCCCATTTTTGCCATTCGAAACCTGTCAGGTTTCGAATGGCAAAATGGGGACACGCCCAAATTATTATAAAAAAACTAAAAAAAAGAGCAAAATCAAAAACTATTCCACACCTTTCTTAGTTGGGTAAATAGCATTGATTTTGTAGTAATAATATCTTTCAAACCATTCCTTTTACATTATGAATATCTGGCAACATGCACTTCTTTCTGAGCGAAAATTTGGGGGTAAACCTGAAGATTACACCCACATTCACCGCTTCATTGATTCCTCTAAATATTTTTATTATCACGTAAAACATCGGATGTTGCTCCATAACTTATATGGAGTGGAATTGTGTACGGAGTTGTTTGGGGAGTTTGTGGTGAATAGTAAAGGGAAACGATTCTGGTGCGAGATATAGCGGTGGAGCATTGTCGAGAGGATTTGGATGGGAAAATTCCAACTTTGTATGAATGGTTGAAGGATAATTGATACTGAACATGCCACCAATGCCCCGCTCAAGGGTATAAAAGAAGAGTTTGTATTGGCAGAAGGAGAGGTAACAGGTCATGCCCATCGCCTACGTGGCAAAATTGAGGTATTGGAAAAGAAGCAAGAAGACGAGCAAATTTTGTTTAAGGTTCATCACAAAACGACCTTGAGTCATGAAGAACATGCGACGCTTATATTGGAAAAAGGGACTTATCTCAAAGTACAACAAGTGGAATATGATCCTTTTAATGACTTGATTGTGCATATCAGAGACTAAATCACAGAGATGGGATTGGGTGAGAAAATGCGTCTGGAGTGATTTTCCGAAGAAATAATTAAAAAACCGCTAACTGAAATATCAGTTAGCGGTTTTTGCTTTTCATAATTAAAAAAACCTTTACTAAACATAGAAGCATAAATTATTTATCGAACAGGACGTGCGTAAGGCTGTAATCGCTCTTTCAATGCTTTACGGGCAAAAAAGATACGACTTTTGACGGTTCCCAAAGGAAGTTTTAAATGAGCTGCTATTTCATGGTATTTATAACCCGTATAAAACATCATAAAAGGTACTTTGTAATCCGCACTCAACCCGTCAATGGCATAATTTAGATCATCAAGTACAAAATTTCCTTCAGCCCTATTATTGGTGGCATTACCTGCAGAGTTGATATAGTAATGATTATCAGTAGTGTCTATTAATGTGTTTCGTTTAACTTTTTTACGATACTTATTGATAAAGATATTCTTCATTATAGTAAAAAGCCACGCTTTCAGGTTTGTCCCTTCTTTAAATTTTTCTCGATTCGCTAAAGCTCGAAGCATGGTTTCTTGTAGCAAGTCCTTTGCACCATCCATATCTTTCGTAAGATTGATGGCATAAGGTTGTAAATTGGTCGATAAACTGATAATGGAGCGATTAAAGTCTAACATAGAATCTTGTTTAAGGTTTTGATCAACTTGTTTAACAAAAATAGCAAAAGATTAAACAAAAAACAAGTTTAACTTTCAATTCTTTCAATATTTTATGAACCCTTCTATGTAAAAAATTCACTTTCGCCTTCAAAAACAATCATCAAGTTCAACAAAACTCCTTAACAATCAAGTAATTATGCGTTTTCTTGTAAAATTTGCGACAAAAGGTGAGAATGGGGCAAAAAATGACAAAACTTTTTGTTTTATTTTTTGACAAAAAGGTTAAACAAAGAACAATTAACTGTTTAACCTTTGTTTAAGACTTTCATACAATAAAATACCTGTAGCAACTGATACATTATAGGAATCAAAATCACCCGCAATTGGAATGCGGACTGCTGTATCGGCGAGTTCTAAATGTTTGGGTCGAATACCTTCTCCTTCTGCTCCGATTAGCACTGCAGTAGGAATTGTCCAATCTATTTTATCGACTAGTTGATCGGTTTCTATGGTACTAGCTACTATTTGTAGGCCATTATATTTTAAGTAATTAATCGCTTTATCTAAAAAACGCACCTTACAAATAGGAATTTGCTCAATAGCTCCGGCTGATGTTTTAATGGCATCTGAATTTACAGAAGCGGAACCTTTGGCTGTAATAACGACTCCATGTGCTCCTGCACACAATGCAGATCGACAAATTGCTCCAAAATTTCGAACATCTGTCACTCCATCACAAAGTAAAAACAGGGGAACTTCTCCCCGATCATATACATGTGCGAGTACATCTTCTAGTTGGTAATATTGGATAAGGGAAGCAATACCAACCACTCCTTGGTGGTTTTTGCGGGTAAGACGGTTTAGTTTTTCGATGGGTACATATACAACGGGAATACCTTCTTGTTTTGCTAATTCCATAACCGTTTTTGTATACTCTCCCCGCATCCCCTTTAATAAAAAAATCTTTTCAAATCCTCGCCCTGCTTTAAGGGCTTCTAATAGGGGATGACGCCCAAATATAAATTGTGCTTTTCGTTCTTTCGTTCGTTCTTTATTTGATCTTCGTTTCATGTGGCGAAGATACAGAGTTTATGAATAGTAAACTAACGACTAATATTTCGAATATTACCTTGTCTCCATTCAAAAACCGCTTGATGCCAATTGTCTTCATAATTTGGATCACGATCTAGCACATAATGGTTATAAGTAAAAGGAGAAGGTTTGCGGTAAAAACTAAATCGTAAGGCTCCTTGTCCTGCATTACCTACATACCCCCAATGTTCTGCTTCCCCTGTTTTAACAACTTGATCTGGTTCTCCATAAATGATAAAGATCAATCCACGATCTGTTTGCCAACCTTCTTTATAGGTAGTAAAAAACTGATTGGCTCGCTGTACACGTCCATAATACTCTCTAATCAATACCTTTCCTCTTTCGGGACTTCCTGCACGTTGCAACCAAAAATTGTCTAATGATCTTTTCAACTTTGATGATTCCATTAGTTGATTGTATTCTTTTTTCCGCGTAATGAAGCGTAGGCATTCTACCATATCGCTTGCACGCGTCAACTTTGGGAAATCAGATGGAACAGACAAAATACTTCGCCCTCCTACCTTTTCACTTTTCTTGCGAATCAAATACAAGCCCAAACTATCTAGTTGCAATTCGTCTTGAATAGAAAAGGTCGCATCAGCTGGTGGTAGTTTTTCGGGGGGTACATCTCTAATGAAAGGGGGGCGGGCAAGCCGACTTATTGGTCGGTAGTAAAACACATCAAAACCTGTTGTATCTCCTTCTTGGTGCTGCACATAAAAAGTCATTCCCTGTCGCGCATAGGTTTCGGTATGTATCATTGAATCAGCTAGACTTGTAAATAGATAGCTATTTTCTACTGTTGGTGAAAGTTTGTCAATGATTAATTCAGCTCTAAATTTTTGATTGGTACTTAGGTCATACGCCCTACTTTTGAGCAAGTAGCGTTTATCAGAAGGCAGGTATATTTGCTTGTCAAATTGTACTACTTCCCTATTAACTGATTTTGTAGGTCGCGTCAAAAAAGACAGACTATCTATAAAGGTCGCTTTACCATCTATTAACGCAATGAGTTCATAACTTACCTGTAACTTGGCTTGTTGCCCTTTGTGAAAACGTAAATTTTTACTTGGAATTTCCCAATAAATGGTAATGGAATCATTACCTAAATAATGATTACTCATTGACATGCGTGGAGCAATGGAGTTATTGCTATAAAGGTAGGCTAAGTTCTGTACATCTTTACTAGAACGACAAGCAGCACACATCAGCATTACAGACAATACAAGTATTATTACCTGATAACCTCTTTTCATGGTTATTGATTTAGAAGGGCAATAAAAGAATTTTGGGGAAGAAGGAATGTATTGTATTAATGCGGTGGGCTAAAGATAGGGAATATTGTTATAAATTAAAAAAGCTAGATGCCTATTCAGGTGTCAGGTGTCAGGTGTCAGGTGAAAAGTTCGAAAGTCTAGATCAAACCTTCAAATAAAAACCAATCTTTCTATCGACTATCGACTGATTGCTATGGACTAAATAAACTTTCTATCGACTGACTGTACAGACAAGGCATGTCTTGTCTCTAGCCAAACCTACAACCTCTTACTTCGTCGCTATCGCCAACAAATCAAAACACCGATCATCTGCTTGTGACGTAAAATAATCATCGACAGAAATATCACTGACCAACTTATCATTATTATTCATCAACAATCGACGATTCACCCGATTCAAAATATCATAAGGAATTTGTAGGACAAAACGCGGCAATTTATACTGAAGATTAAATACATCAAAACGCGTAAATTTATGGACTGAGGCTTTATTTTTTTCGTAATAGTCCATAATTTTTTTGTTTCCATAAACTCCCTTCATATTCACATCAGAAAAGTAAACCTTTAAAATATTAGTCAACTCTTGTACGGTATATTCACGAATATGCCACGGATTGCGCGTCAACGACATTTTGATATTAGGCGTTGTCATAATCATCTTCCCTCCAGGCTTCAACACCCGACTCATTTCTTTAATCAGTTTCACATCATCCTCGATATGCTCAATCACTTGAAAGGTCACCAAATAATCAAAGTGATTATCAGGATATTTTAGAGGAGGCACACTTGTTTGGGTAAAAGAAAGATGCGGAAATTGATTTTCGTATTGCTCCAAACTCGTTTGGAATTTATCAATGGCCACATACTCATCCGCTTTAGGAGCCAGTAGGGCAATTCCATACCCTTCCCCACATCCTACTTCCAATACTTTTCCACTAATCATCTTAGCTGCTTCGTTATAAGCGACCAAGTGTCGTTGATAAATAACATTATCTGAATGATCGTGGGAGGATACGCGTTCTGCTGTTTGTAAAGACATCTGTTTTTTCTTTGGTTTCTATATTTGGAATAACCGCAATTTACATACCTTCTTTTTGAATACTATATCTTTTGGTGAAGATGAGAAAATAAATTCAACCAAAATGCGACACTAGCTTGTTGTTAGTCAAGGCGGCAAACGTAGGCGATGCAGCGCATCGGCGAGGCTTTCCAACACAGGATAACGGCAAGATAGTTAGAATTGTGGTCGAAGTTATTTATTCTTCTTCACTTAAAGGTAATTTTTGTTCGAAATAGACTCTGATAAAGCCAATTTCAATTTTTATGAACCAATTTTACAATAAAGGGTATGACATGAATGAAAGTTATTCGCCTAAATTTTCCTATTTTTGTGCCGTTTTTATAGGCAAGCTTTAACAATAGCGTCATTTTTTATATAAATACGCAAAATGGTCAAGTTATTGTGCTTTGACAAACAAATAATAAATCATCAATTAATTATAAATGGACATTCAAAAGTTTAAGCAATTAAATTGGATTGGTGGCTGGCTCATATTTTTGGTTAGTGCAGCAGTCTATACACTCACCATGGAGTCAACAGCCAGTTTATGGGATTGTGGAGAATTTATCGCCTCCTCCTACAAACTACAAGTTGTTCACCCACCAGGGGCCTCTCTCTTCCTCATGATAGGACGTATGTTCACCCTTCTTGCTGGTGGAAACCCTTTATTAGTTGCCTTGAGTGTCAACTTTATGTCTGCTTTATGTTCTGGTGCTGCAATGATGTTTCTTTTTTGGATTACCACCCATATGGCCAGGCGGCTACTGGTACGTGACGGAGAAGAACTCACTGGTTCTCAAGTCATTGTTATCCTAGGAGCAGGACTTATTGCTGGTTTAGCAGGTACTTTTTGTGATAGTATTTGGTTCTCTGCCGTTGAAGGCGAAGTATACTCCATGGCCTTATTCTGGTCAGCCGTTGTCTTTTGGGCCATCTTACGTTGGGAAGAAGTCGCCGACGAACCCCATGCCGACCGATGGTTACTCTTTATCGCCTTCTGGATTGGCTGTTCGATCTTCGTTCACTGGCTGAATCTATTGACCATACCAGCTATGACATTCGTCTATTATTTCCGACGACACGAAGTATCTACCAAAGGAATGGCTATTGCTTTTGGCGTCTCTATTGTCCTTGTAGGACTCATCTTATCAGGAGTTATTACAGGTATTGTGTCCATTATGGCAGTCTTTGAATTAGGGATGGTGAACAGTTTTGGACTACCATTCAATAGTGGACTAATCTTCTTTATGCTACTCCTAATTGGAGGAATTGGGGCTGCTTTATGGTATACACGTAAAAATAACCACCCTGTTCTCAATAAAATATTACTAGGTTTCACCTTCGTTTTAATAGGGTATTCAACCATTTTTACGAGTGTAATTCGCTCAAATGCGAACCCAAATATCGACATGAACAGCCCTGAAGATATTGTTAGTTTAAGTACGTATCTAAAGAGGGAACAATACGGTTCACGTCCATTTTTAACAGGGCATAACTTTACTGCCAAATTCGATGGCACCCAAGTTATTGGAAAGAAATATGCAAAAGGAGATGGCAAATACGATGAGGTTGGTGAGCGGTTAGAATATACCTACAAAGGAGGCAAAATGCTCTTCCCACGTATCTATTCACAAGACGCCAATCACCCACAGTTATACCGCAGTTGGCTAGGACTAAAGCCTAATCAAAAGCCCTCTTACTTCGATAATATCCGCTTCTTTTTTAAGTACCAGATACGCCACATGTACGTCCGCTATTTCCTTTGGAACTTCGCAGGACGCCAAAATGATGAACAAGGAACAGGCGATATTAAGGATGGAAACTGGATTAGTGGAATCCCTCCTGTTGATAATTTACACCTAGGAAAACAATCGGGAATGCCTGATGAAATGGCAAATCACCCCGCAAGAAATAAGTTCTTTTTTATACCACTTGCACTAGGTTTACTAGGGCTTGTCTTTCAATTTACCAATGACAAACGCAGAGCCTTTGTCATCTTTCTACTCTTCTTCTTCACAGGTTTAGCGATCATCATTCAAGGTAACTCGCCACCTGTCGAACCCCGTGAACGTGACTATATTTTCGCAGGATCATTTTACGCCTTTATCATCTGGATAGGGCTTGGAGTCGTCGCCCTTTACGAGCTACTACGCCCCTCCATCAACAACAAAGCCGCAGCCTTTGCCTCTATCGGTATTGCCATGATTGCGCCTGCTTTGATGGCTTGGCAGGGATGGGACGATCACGATCGTTCAGATCGTTTTGCTGCCCGTGATTTCGCAGCCAATTACCTCAATTCTTGTGCTCCTAACTCTATCATCTTCACACAAGGAGATAACGATACCTACCCACTTTGGTACGCCCAAGAAGTAGAAGGTATTCGCCGAGATGTGCGGATTGTCAACCTCAGTTTACTAGGAGTAGATTGGTATATCAATCAAATGCGTCGTAAAGTTAATGATGCTGATCCAGTTGATATGACGCTTGATCCAATGAAATATAGAGGTAGTAAACGGGATGTTGTACCCGTTGTAGAAGATCCCAAAATTCAAGGGCGATCCGTTCCTTTAAAAGAGGTCATGCGCTTTGTGGCTGACGAATCACCCGAATCCAAAGTGGGTGCTGAACGTGATCTCGACTTCATCCCTACCCGCTTCTTCAAGCTCCCAGTCGATAAGAGCTTCTTCCGAAAAGTGGGAGCTATTACTCCAGAAGATGTAGGAGAAATGGAAGATGATATGCAATGGCAAATGCCTCCTAACAAAAAAAGCCTCTACAAAAACGACCTCATGGTCTTAGATATCGTACTGGCAAATATCAACAAACGCCCTATTTACTTTGCTGTTTCAGTAAGCCCTAGCTCTTATCTAGGTTTAGAAAAATACTTCCAATTAGAAGGACTTGCCTATCGAATTGTACCTATTCCAACTACTGGTAAACGAGGCATGTACAAAGGTCGCGTCAATCCAGATATCATGTACGAAAACCTCATGACTCGTTTCCGCTTTGGAAACCTCAAACAAGATGGGGTACATGTAGACAGCGATTTACGACGTATGATTTATAATTTCCGCGGCAACTTCCAAGAACTGGCAGATGCATTAATTGCTAGAGGGGAAAAAGACAAGGCAAAAGAAGTACTAGATCGTTCACTCGAATATATGCCAGACAAAGCCGTACCTTTCAGCATCTTTATGGTCTCTTTTGTAGATACCTACTTCAAAACAGGTTATACAGATAAAGCGAGCGAATTAGCAGAATTGATTGGTGGGCGACTCTCCAAAAATCTACAATACTATAATTCACTTTCGAAGCGCGATCAAAAAGCTTATGAACGTGAAATGAATGCTAATCAAGGACTTTTAGCTGGTTTGGTAAGTATCGCTAAAGAGAATAACCTACCTGATCTCGAAAATAAACTTAAAGAGTTCTTATCAGAAACTACTAAGTAATAGAATAATTTTTGGGCGTGCCCCCATTTTTGTTTTTTCAAATGCTCCCGCCAGCGTCCTCGCTGGGTGGCATCTGAAAAAACAAAAATGGGGTCGGGCTATCCGTTTGTAGTTGCCTCACACCCGCTAGTTCAGCATATGTCTAGCAGTGTCTTCCTCCCGTCAGCCCTGCTAGTCATTGCTTCACAAAAGCGGCTGTTTCGTCAAGCTACCACTACTATCCCTCACGCGAAAACGTCCGACGATTGAACGATTTACGTCCGACGAAGGCACTTTCAACTTTCAACATACATTATTTATAGTCGAATATCTCGCTTTTACAAAGGACGGAATGATTGGATGGCGTTACGCCATATTCACTCAATCGCTCATTCACTAATTCATTCATTATTCCATCAATCATCTTTCACTACTACTCCCACATCTTGAATACTTGCCAACTGATTGCGCGACATTGCCTGTTGTATTTCTATTTCATACATACCCACCTGATCAATTACATACCCCTCCAAAATAGGAATATCTAAATCCCAAAGGTCACCCAGTCCCCTTCCTAGCAATTTCCCTTCTTTATCGCGAATAGATGCCACACAAGTATCCGTTCGAATGGCTCCTGATGGAGATTCGATTCGAATGATAAAACGTGTTTTACGGTAAGGAATACGGGTGGTGTGGCGAATAGTTAATTCAAACGTAGCGCGCGCTATGGGCTTTTCAATAGGCATAAAAAAAAGCAACCCATTCTCTCTTCCCCAAATACTATTGGGAATCAATAAATGATGGCGGTATATGACATTTGAATCGCAGGCAGCAATACCTACTAAAAGAAATAGGAGGATAATAGGAAGCAGTAATCGTTTCATGGTTCAAAGCATTGATGAGAGACATCAAAGATAACGACTACTAAAATTAGAAATTATAAAACAATAGGATAATGTAACGAGACGAAAATAAAAATAGGAAGGAAAACAAGTAAACAATACATGCATTATCAAATACACGCATTGTTTAAATATTTTCTTCTGAACTTACTTTTTTTGCATTGGCTTTAGAACCAACTACATGTAAGATCAACAAAACTAAAGAGACGAATAAAACTTCCATAACGCAGGATTTTTCAGATGAGTAAAACTAGATTAATATGTGATTGGATTTTGAATCAATTACTGGGTTTAAACAATAGAAGAATAAATTAATATATTTTAGCTCCTGATTGCTTATACTTTGCTAACGAAGAAAAAATCTAAAGAGTTGCTAAAAAAAGCAAGATTAACATTCTATTAACAAACATAAGGTAAATATGCATATACAATGCGCTCACAACCTTACAAAAGCAATTATACCTTAATATAAAAACTTCTACGATTAGAAATCAAATACTATACCAGCATAGTATTTAAGCTCTAAAAAAACTTAGTAACTCAACAAAATAATTATGACTAAAAAAAATGAGGGATAAAATAGTAGATATGGTATCGTGCTGAAAAGGAAGGAAAGAAACTCCTAATAAATATTTTTTTTTTAGGAGAGATTAATGAATAAATAACGCTAAGATTTCCTTCTAAATACTTGTACGTACACTTAACTGAAAATGATTCAGTCTACTTGTATAAATTTAGACTAAAAATTAATGGATAGTCACGTAAGTAACTATCTAAGTACTATTATTTTTTTAGTGCTCACTTTTTGTGCTGTTTTTACTGCTACTAAATAAGTGCCACTTTTCCAGTTTACATTGTTAAAAGGTAAAGAGATAGTTCGCTTGCTTGATAATTGTAAATCGCTGAATTGGTCATGATATATTTGCTGACCACTACTAGTATAGATGGAGATACTCACCATTTCGTTGGCAGCACCTCCTAATAATTTTATATTTATTTGATCATGAGTAGGATTAGGATATACTTCTAAGCTCATTTCTTCAAGTAATTCTCCCTCTTCTACTGCAACTGTACCCAATGCTTCTACTAGGGCAACGGCAGCATTTACTCGTCCATAGCCCAACTCTTTTGACCAAGTGCCATGTACCCCCACTGAATCGTAAGCATAGCCACCTGTTCGATCTGCCGTACTCAATAATATGTCTTTTGCTTGGAAAGCACTCAAATAAGGATTAGCAGAAAAGATTAAAGCAGCCACTCCTGCTACATTTGGACAAGCAGCAGATGTTCCATTAAAATCGAACTTATAGTCTCCCGTTTCATAGCCATTTCTACTAATTGCATCAGTCGTTGCGACCTTTACCCCTGGCCCCGAAATTTCGAGTCCTACCCCCCAGTTTCCTGCCCAGCTTTCTCTATCACAGGATGTTTCACTTTTGCGTTCATCACACATACTTGTAGCATTAACAGAAATAGCTCCTGGAACATTTGCGGGCCAGTATGGATCTATTCCATCATTACCACTCGAAAAAAAGAGTAGGCTCCCCTTCCCTCCTCGTCCGAGTGTAGCTGCTTCGGTAATGGCTTGTTCTACAATAGCAGGATCACCTGGTAATAAAGCCATTAAAAATTGTGGGAAGGCCCAAGAATTACTCAATACATCTGCCTTACCTTCTTGCCATGCCCAACTAATACCCGCCGCCATCCAATCGCTAGTAGAAAAAGGCAATACACTATTCAGCGTATCAACATAATAGAAAACACGAATAGGTACTAGGCTACAATCATAAGCTACTCCTGCCACTCCTTCACCATTATTTCCTTTTGCTGCTAAAATACCTGCACAAGCTGTTCCATGCCCATCATTTGAAAAATTGAAGGTAGGGAATCCATCCGTATCGCCATCAGTAGCATCGAATCCAGGTAGTAAATTATCTACTAAATCCAAATGATTGGTATCTACTCCTGAATCAAGAACCGCTATTCGAATGGCAGGGTCACCTGTCGTAATATTCCAAGCAGAAGTAACATTCATATCAGCATCAGGGGTGCCACTAAATTGACGGCTGCTACCTGTATTATCCAATGCCCACTGACGATCAAAATAAGGATCATCTACTTCGGCTGTTACTTTGGGGTGGATTAGATAATTAGGTTCTGCATAATCAAATAGACCTGACTGTTGGGCAGAAATAGCCATATCTAATATAGAGAAGGAAGCCTCTTTTGTTGTTTTAATACGATACACTTGTTGTAGCCATTCATGAGGTTCTATACTACATACTCCTTCCTCACAAAAATAAGACTCAAGTATAGGAAGGTCAGTATTGTTTTTGAGGCGCACAAAAAACTCATTTAAAATACCTATTTCTTGTCCACTTGGTGTCTTGATATAAGGTGAAATTTGTTGAATACTAGGTTCCGCTTTCAACTCCTCTATGACTTGTGCATAATTTTCTTGCCCCCCTTTTAATCGTAAAATGGTAGAGTTGGTGTTGGGAATGGGGGTATGAACAGCAGCAGATCTCAAACCATCTACTTTGCGGAACAAATTATACTGCTTTTCTTTCACCTCCTCATTTTCGAAGGTAATAATACATTTTGTATAATCAATTTGTGATTGATACTCTTTTTCCCAAGAAGTTACATTTGCCTGAATAGGAAGGATATAGGCAAAAAACAAGAGGCTAATAAGGCTTAGAAAGTGTTTCATTTTGTTTTTTTTTACTTTTTTGATAGTTGTTGGGAACTATTTAAATAGCCGTGCGGTTTGTGATATTGGTTGCCTAAAAAAGGGTAGCTTTTTTTATTTCATTTCTATATTTTTATGAGAACCATTTATCCATATCACTCACCTTTTATTTGGATGCCATTGCGCTTTATTTCTTAAGCAGCAGTGGACAGTTCTCTAATTTCCTATTTTTTTATTAGAAACTAGTAATTTAATCATTACTAAAATCATGTTGTGTGACATGTGCTGCTCACTGCGATGATAAACGTCCGACGATTGAACGATTGAACGTACTATGTCTATCGTAAACCGTCGGACGTAAATCGTTAAATCGTCGGACGTTTTTGCGTGAGGGATAGTAGCGGTAGCTTGGCGAAGCAGCAACATAATGAGGCTTCACCTAGCAGGGCTGACAGCGGAAGACACTGCTAGGTGTATAGCCGAATATGTTTTCTGCAAGCCAACTACAAGCGAATAGCCCGACCTGAAACAGGGATTGTGGGATTGAGGGACTGTGTTAGTGTTACGCATTCCAAGAATGAAGCCCGAAATACCCCAAGACCTGTGAAAGGGCACGCCCAACAACAAATCACACAAATATATTATTTTCAATTAATTATTATTGGTAAGAACAAGAATTAAAAATCTTACCAAAAATGGTGCGGGGAAGGTATGTTTATACTCGACCTATAACCACTTATTTTTTTATTATGAAACGATTACATTTAACGAGAAATATAGGAATTGCAGCACATATTGATGCAGGTAAAACGACCGTTAGTGAACGAATGTTGTTTTTGACTGGTAAAACACACCGAATTGGTGAGGTGCATACGGGAAATGCGGTAATGGATCACCATAAAGAGGAGCAAAAACGTGGAATTACGATTACTTCGGCAGCGACGCAATTGATTTGGAATTGGCAAGAACAGGACTTTACTATTAATTTAATTGATACGCCTGGTCACGTTGATTTTACGGTGGAAGTGGAGCGTTCGATGCGCGTATTGGATGGTGTGGTGGCTGTATTTTCGGCTGTTGGTGGCGTAGAACCACAAAGTGAAACGGTTTGGAGACAGGCGGATCGATATGAAGTTCCTCGTATTGCATTTGTGAATAAAATGGATTTAGCGGGTGCCGATTTCTTGGCAGTTGTGGCGCAAATGCGGAAACGTTTGCAGGCAAATGCAGTCGCTATTCAGTTGCCTATTGGAGAAGCAGATAGTTATATAGGGCATGTGGATTTGATAGCGATGAAGGCTTATATATGGCAGGATGCTTCGGAAATGGATTATGTAGAAACAGCTATTCCTACTGATCTTTTGAGTGAGGTAGAAACATTGAGAACGGTTTTATTGGAGGCGGTAGCTGAGACGGATGAGGCTTTATTTGAATTGTATTTGGATGATCCTTCTTCGATACGTGTAGCACAGATTCAGGCGGCTATTCGACGAGCGACTATTGCACAGGAAATGGTTCCTGTATTGGTGGGTGCTGCCTATCGTAATAAAGGTGTACAACCTTTATTGGATGCGGTTGTTGCTTACTTGCCTGCTCCTACTGATAGTATGACAATTACAGGTATGAACCCTGAAACAGATGCTCCTTTGAGTCGTGCTACTACCATAGAAGCTCCCTTTGCTGCTTTAGCATTTAAGGTCGCTTTGGATGAACAGAATCGTCGAATGGTATTTGTGCGGGTGTATAGTGGCAGTGTGTCGAAGGGCACAACGGTATTGAATGTGCGAACGGGCAAGAAAGAGCGTTTGGGTGCGATTTATCAGATGCATGGTGCAAAACGGATGGCGATTGACCAATTACAGGCGGGTGATATTGCTGCGATAGTTGGCTTGAAAGCGATTCGAACGGGTGATACCTTGTCGGCAATGGATGCTCCAATTGTTTTGGAAAGTATGGTGTTTCCTGAGCCAGTTGTGGGTATTGCTATTGAGGCGCAAAGCACGAAGGATTTGACGAAGCTGGCGAATGCTTTGGCGAAGTTGGCAGAAGAAGATCCTACCTTCCTAGTGCATCAGGATGAGGAGACAGGGCAAACGATTATTCGTGGCATGGGTGAATTACATTTGGAGGTGATTTTGGCTCGCTTGCGGGATGATTTTGGGGTGTCTTGTTCTACGGGTAATCCGCAGGTGACTTACAAGGAGGTGTTTACAGAAACGGTTCGTCATCGAGAGCGTTTGGTGAAGCAGGATGGTGGAGCTGGTTTGTTTGCAGTGATTGAATTTGAGATGGGTCCTGCTGACCCTGATTTCTTGGCGTCTGATGACTTTTTGAGTGGCAAGAAACGCTTGCAGTTTGTGAATGAGATTAAAGGTGGTGTGATTCCTCGTGAGTTTATTCCTTCTATAGAACAAGGTTTTGCGAAGATGATGGATCAAGGTGTATTGGAAGGTTATAAGATGGAGAGCATGAAGGTGCGTTTGGTGGATGGTGATACGCATGTGAAGGATTCGAAGCCAATGGCTTTTGATATGGTGGCACAACGTGCTTTTAGAGCGGTGGCAATGCAGGCGAAACCTGTTTTATTAGAGCCGATTATGGAGTTGGAGGTGTCTGTTCCTGAAGAGTATGTGGGCAATGTGATTGCGGGCATGAATAAACGCCGTGGTTTGTTGCAGGGTATTGAGGCGAAGAAAGGGGCACAGTTGGTGAGGGCGCATGTGCCTTTGGCGGAGTTGTTTGGCTATGTGGCGAGTTTGCGTTCGGCTACAGCTGGTAGAGCGAGTTCGGTGATGAGTTTTGGGCATTATTGCTTGATCAATTTTTCTTGAATGACTCCCTCTTTGTGATGAATTTCGAGGAGGTAGATGCCTCGGGGAAGGGCTTGTATATTTATATGAGTTCTTCCCTCTTTCCATTGGTGTTGTTGGATGATTTTTCCTTGTAGATCGTAAATGGTGGCTTCTGCTTGTTGGAGGCCTTCTATTTGTAGGTGGTCGGTACTCGGATTGGGATAGAGATAATAGTTAGCGGGTGCTTGCTCGTTGCTGCCTACTGGGAAGGAAACGACTACTTGTCCTCTTGCTCTACAATCGGCTACAGGATCGGTGATAGTGACACGATAAGTACCAGGTTGTGTGATTTCTATTTGAGGACTTGTTTCTCCTGTGGACCAGTTGTAGGTATAATTACCTGTTGCTTGGTTTTGGAGTATTAAACTGGCTTGACTTAAATAGAGGGTATCTCCTCCTAGATCGAGAGTTGGAGGATTGTTACAAAAAGTGAAGACTTCTAGTGATTCGGTGACTGAATTATCACTTTCGCAAAACTCTTGTACTTCTGCTTCAGAATCGAGGAACAAGATAAAAGAATTGGTTCCTGAAGCTCCTGGAATATCATTGGGCACTTGGATAGAAACAGTATCTTTATAATCGGGTATCATCACCCTTTTTTGTGCTACTGTAATTATTTCGCCACTAGGTAACCAACGACTTACTTCCATGCTGAAAGTGCCTTCCATTGCTTTCCCAATATTGTAGACGACTGTTTCTATCTCGAAATAAGGTACTTCAAAATTGACCTTGAGGGGAGAACCCGTAAGGCGTCTTCTATTATTGTCGTAAAAGCGGACATTGGCTCTATCGGTAATTAGTTCTGGGGTAGAACGTGGAGAAGGTACTAATAATGGGTCGCCTAGAAAATTGATACTTTGTTGTAATAGTCGATTGAGTGGGGCATTTTCCTCCTTTATTTTAAGGTTTTTTCTTGTTTGTAGGAGTGCCTCCCCAACTGTATTTCCATAATTATTTCCGCTTAGTAGTTCTTGGTAAAATTGATCATTCCATTGACTTAAGACTTCTGGGTTGTCAAAACCTGAACTACCAACATATCCAATAGCACCTTTTCCTTCTTCCATCACTATTTTTGCAGCAAAACTAGGATCTTTTGTTCCTTTATACACTTCCTCTAGGCAACAGGTTGAAGCAATAATAAGCGGGTATGCGCCCCTATTTTCGAGGGTATCTACATCTTGTACGTCTATATTCCACAGTCCTCCATTTCGGCTCGATCCAAAATAATTGATAATCCCTACTCCTTCATTGATAGATTTTAAGAGTTTGGGTAGTGGCTTGGCTTGCGCGCCTTCATTTTCATAGGAGCTAATCACTCCTCCAAATCCTTTACCTGTTAGGTAGTCATTATAAGATCCCAAGTAGTTTTTAAATTCTAATAAATCGGCTGAATTATCAGCACCTGCCAACATAATTACCTTTTTACGCCATTGATTATCTAGGTTACAAAACACATTTCTGTACGATTGGTCATAAATGATCAACTTGTTTATATAATCAGCAAAATCACTTGCTTCTCGAATAGGGATACGTCCAACGGTGATCGTTGCATCATTAGTTTTATCACTAATCATCCAACTATCGGATGGGAAATCTCCCCAAGTAGGAAGAATAGCTTTACGATAAGCCGCAGCACTATTTTTACTCAATTCATAGTTAACTCCATTTCCTAGCAAGAGTACTGAACTTGGCGGCTGTGCCCATTGTTCAGAAATCATATTTATAAAGTTACGAATAGCGAGTGGGTGTAAGTCTACTCCCCAAGCAAATTGATCGTATAGTTCTTGTATATCAATGGTATGGAGATTGATTTGGCCACCTACAAATGTTTGACGATGTTGCAAGTATTGATCGAGTGATGCTTGCCCTCCATTTTGGAGTAATTTGGAATTGGTGATAATTATATTTTCTGCTTCAAATGAGGCTTGGCTATAATCAATAAAATTTCTTTTTTCCATCTGCTCTATTCGTCGAAGGCTAGATTCAACACTTGTATTGACTAATACGACTTCTCGAATCCGTTCTTCTCCGTCGCCTTCGGGTAAGAATGCTTTTAGGCGATTGGCTAAAAAGACAGGGGTAAAACGACGATTATTGGTGATATCATATAAAACCAGATCTCCTGTTACGTTAAAATTAGAAATCTCGATATTGACCGCTCGATCATTAGCTAATTGAAAATAACGATAAGAAGTACCATCGAAATCGAATCGACGCGGGTAGCGAACACTTAGGTTGCAGACTGCATTTACATCTAAATCAACTTTATCACCCATAGAGCGAAATTCTAACTTTAGGGTATTATTATTTTGAATGAGTACGGTAGAACTAAAGTTAAAATCATAATCATTTATATAATATCCCTCTGCAGCTCTATCTAGTTGTACATCTCCATTTACAAACATTTTGAAGTGATGTTCATTGGGATAGTCAGGCACATCTGACAAACCTACAATACGCGCGCTTACTTCGGCTTGTACTCCAATTTGGGTATAAGGATGGGTAAGTTGGATATCATATTTTTCGGATTGAGTTGCTTCTACTGCCTTTCCTATAAAACCTTCCCCTAAACCAAAATCAGCTCCATAATAAAATTGCTCGTTATGAATTAGTGGGGCACCTTTATAAAAGTCATCTAAATTTTCGATATACACCTCTTCCATGAAGTAGGCATCCGCTAGAGGAGCTTCATTTAAGTTGAAATCTGTTTGTTCGTAACGAAGTGGGTTGCCGCCCTCTTGCCATCGTAAAAAATAAGCGGCTGTATCAGAAAATAAGTTATATCGAGGTTGAGGTTGCCACAATTCTTCCTCATATAAAAAGCGATCTAAATCACCATCATTTTTTTCTCCATAAAACTCAATATAATCACCTGCACCAAACACCCCTGCATTACTGACATGAATAGGCACTTCTTTTCCTTCATGATATAATTGAAATTCATCTCCTCTAGCTGAGATATTTAATGATTGTAATAGATCATAATCAATCCGATAAAGTCCGTCTTCTGCTACTTTTATTTTGTAGTACGTTTCTCCATAATCAATCCATTGATTTAATGGCGTTTGTGCCAACACTTGGAGGCTACATAGGATTAATAATAATGTGGGTATTCGTTTTATCATGGCAAATTGGTTATCTTTGAGATGGCAAATTTACAGTTTTCCGTTTCCTTTTCTTAGCGTTCAGTTGATTATTTTTCACATATAGGATTGTCTTTAGTTTTATAATACTTTTGAAAAGAGATCATTACTACATTAATTGAAATTTCTCATGCGCTTACCCAACTACCTGTTACTCGCCTTCATCATTTTAAGCATTTCTAGTTTTTCTCCTCCTCCATTTGCCAATGATCAATTGCAACATGGTCGTGTGTATAATGCTATGCAGGCAAAAGACAATAAATTAGCACAACTGTTTCAACAAAGAGGGATGGCATATCCGCCTCAACAGTTGTATATGCGTGTATTTAAAAGTGAAAAAACAATGGAAATATGGGCAATGGGTAGTAGTGGGCGCTATGAATTAGTGAAAGAGTTTTCTGTTTGTGCGATGTCAGGCGATATTGGTCCCAAACAAAAGCAAGGGGATAAACAAGTTCCAGAAGGTTTTTATACCATTAGTCAATTTAACCCAACTAGCCAATATCACTTATCCTTGAAAGTAAATTACCCCAATAACGCAGATCGAAAACGAAGTAAGCACCGCAATTTGGGGGGAGATATTTTTATTCATGGGGAATGTGGCTCTAGAGGATGTGTGTCTATTACCGACCCACTTATTCAAGAAGTGTATTGGCTATCAGCACAGGCAAAAGGTTATGGGAATACTCCCATTCCAGTCCATATCTTTCCTGCTCGAATGAGTAATTTTAAATACGCTATTTTGAAGCATTTATATCGGAAGGATCGAAAGAACTTGGTGCTTTGGCGAAGCTTGAAAGAGGGTTATGATTATTTTGAACGTTCTCGTCGTGTACCTAATGTGGGGATTGATGGGAGTGGGGTTTATACGATTAACGATTGAACGATATACGATTAACGGTGAAACGATGAAACTTCAATCCTTATCAGCCTAGCCACTGAATTTTGTCATCATAGGTATAAGTACTAGTGAGGACACTGGCAACAACTCCTTCGTCGGATGTTTAATCGTAAATCGTTTTGCGTGAGGGATAGTAGTGGTAGCTTGGCGAAACAGCCGCTTTGTGAAGCAAGGACTAGCGGGGCTGACAGCGGAAGACACCGCTAGGATTATGCTGAACTAGCGGGTGTGAGACAACTACAAACGAATAGCCCGACCCCATTTTTGTCCATCGAAACCTGTCAGGTTGGAGGAATTACGTAAATGCATATTGATAGCACTCCCCAAAAACCTGACAGGTTGATGGGCAAAAATGGGGGCACGCCCAGCTATTGGTGATTGGGTGATTGGGTGATTGGTAAGGAAGTCGATTTGATATGAAGAAACAAGTATTTTGCAAAATAAAGTAATTTAGTAATGATACTTTAGAGAATAAAAATGGTAACAAAAAAGACTTATATTATTCCTTTTATTTTGGTGCTTTGCCTCTTTGCCTGCCAATCTAAGCAAGATGCAAAAGTAGCTGCCTCTTCCATAACTGAAGCTGAAAAAAAGGAGCCTCCTACTTCTTGGGCCATACTTCCTCCACTTCCTGAAAATATTAGTGACTTGTATGAGATATGCGAGGAACAACCCCCTACTCCAATAGACACAACTAAGAAAGGAAATAAAAAAAAGACCGTTAAAAAGAAGAAGTCGGACTTATTTCGAAAACATGCGACGATATTTTTGGAATCTCTGAAAAATCAAGATATTGCAACGGCTTCAAAATATTCGGCTGATTTTGGCTTGAAGAGCTTTTTGAATATGGATATGGAGCATCTTAGCTCTTTTGAAATTGGTGCTTGTGAAAATGATGGTTATGTGGGGACGGCTAGGGTGACTTTAAATAAGTCTATTCGACATGTCTTTTATTTTAATCGGAAAGGAGGTAAAGGGAATTGGCGATTTATTGGGGTGAAAAACTGGAGGGATTAATTGTGGGATTGTGGGATTGTGGGATTGTGGGAAATTAAAAAAATATTTTTTTAAATAACAAATAATATGAGCGACCATAAGATTGACACCTTAAAAGAATTATTGACTGATG
>JAHDHP010000142.1 GCA_020631245.1 Bacteroidota bacterium
TGAAGGAGATGATTATTAGCAATTTAATCCATTGTTTCATTGGCTGTTGTTTTTGGTCATGCGAAGACGCATGAAAAAAGGGGATTGTTCATGCGAAGACGCATGAACGGGCGTAAACTTCATGAGATGACGCATGAATGGGCGCAAAGTTTAGCGAATGAGGGTGATATTTCCTTTCCGCTCGATTGTACGAGTAGAAACTAGTGTTGCATTGAGATAGTATACATATACTTCCATCTCTTGTTCCTTCCCTTTATAGATACCGTCCCAACCTACTTGTGGATCGGTGGTTTCGAATACGAGTTCTCCCCATCGGTTGAATACCTTAAATTCTAAGGAGGTAATTCCATTTCGCCCCTCAATATACAGCATATCATTTAATCCATCGTCATTGGGGGTGAAGGCATTGGGTACACCTAAATTGATGACGGGTACTACTTGGACGTTTTTACAAATGGAATCGTTACATTCTCCAATATTTTCGGCCGTTAAGCATAGTTTATAGTCGCCGTCTGCTCCATAAACATGGGATGGATTTTCTTCGGTGGAGCCTTGCCCATCGCCAAAGTCCCAGATATAGTTATCGGCGTTTTGGCTATTATTGGTTAGTTCGAGGGGTTGGTCTGCTTCTAAAATTAGTGTTCTGGCTTCGAAATCGGCTATGGCTACAATGAAGGCTTCGACGGTAACGATGCTTGTAT
This sequence comes from Bacteroidota bacterium, assembly GCA_020631245.1. Lineage (GTDB taxonomy): Bacteria > Bacteroidota > Bacteroidia > Chitinophagales > UBA2359 > JAHDHP01. The sequence goes on from JAHDHP010000142.1 coordinate 702, forward strand.
CTGCCAAGTTACAGGTATTGGGATCATTGGCTATAAATCGGATATCATAAACACCTGACTGCTCATAGACATGACTTACACTGGTTCCTGTACCAGTATTTCCATCACCAAAGTCCCATAGGTAACTAACTGCATTTCCTTCCCCTTCGAGGTTGACTGTCAAGGGCGCGCAACCATTTTCACTTACAGAGATGATGTCTCCTATTACAAAAGGTGGTTGTTCTACGGTGATGGTTCGCTCAATGGTATCGGGTTTGGCACAAGGTGAATCGACAATCAATTTGACAAGGTAAGATCCATCTGAGGGGAAGAGGTGATTGGGGTTGTATTCCGTTGATACTACACTACCATCTCCAAAGTCCCATTGAAAATTGAGTCGATCACTGAGATTACTATTAAATTGTACACCAGGGGCTTCACAAGCTCCAGGTAATACAAAATCGAAATTGGCTGTTAGTGTGGTATCGAAGGCATATACATTAAAGATAGTGGTATCTTCTTTGTTACAACTTTCTTCGTTATAAGCTATGAGTGTCACCATATATTCTCCTGCTGTTGGGAAACTTTGAGTTACAGTATTATCTGTAGAAGTGGTTCCATCTGGGAAGCTCCATTGGTAGTTGGTGGCATTGGTTCCTCCTGCGGTAAATTGGAAATCTTCGTTGATACAAGTTTCATTGGGGTTGGCAGTACCTCCTGCGATAACGGCGTCTTCTATGGTAATAGAAGTGGTTGAACTAGCGGTTGCAGGACAATTCGGAATCGTACTTTCTACATCTAATTGTACGGTATAATCTCCTGGCCCTGGATATACATGTTCTACTACTCCACCTTCTCCTGTATTGCCATCACCAAAATTCCAAGTATATTTTTCGGTATCAAAGTTATTACTGGTAAAGGTAACTGTAAAATTAGCACAATCTACTTCTGTCGTATAGGTGGCTTCGACCGAATTGGGATCAAGTACTTGTATGAGTAGGAAGGTGGTATCTGATTGATTACAAGCATCTGGGTTACTAGCAATCATTCGGACATCGTAGGAGCCAGAAGCGGTAAAGGTATACGTAGGTTCTTCTTGATTGGAGGTAGCTCCATTATCATCAAAGTCCCATTCAAACTCGGTGGCGTTGTCGCTATTATTGGTAAAATTTACTACCAATGGAGCGCAACCAGCGATATTGGGTGCTGCCTCAATTCCTGCGAATACACCTGGTACTTGAAAATCAAATTTAATAGCTCCTAAGTTACAATTATCAGAACGATTGGTACCTGATAAAACACCAGAAGTAGTAGGAAATCCATTAGAACCTCCACAGCCTGCACAAACAGCTTGATATACAATTCCTGTTTTATCAAATCGGCTAGTTCCTCCATCTACGTGTTCCGCATTATCTCCTCCACCTCCAAAAAAGGAAGCGTATTCGAGTCCTGCTGCGTTTTCTTCGAGTACCATAAAGTAGAAATCACTTCCATTTGTACGGCCTTGAAAAGCATCGTTGGTGGTAGGTAAATTACTGGTACTAGAGGTAAAAGAAGTACTATATGCTGTATTTACATTACCTCCCCATCCTGAAATATAAATTCGGTTACAAACATCTACTAAGAAAGCAGTCGGAGAGATATCAGGGTCTCCATCACCACGTCCAAAAACAGTAGCAAACTCAATATTATTGAGGTCATTTCTCAATTTCTGAATAAATTGCCCCCCATCATCGTTACTATACACATTGCCTCGAACCGGCATATTCCCTGCCGTTTGCCCATAAACATAAATAAAATTATCCTCGTCCGTTTCTAAAGCATAAGATTGATCATAATCGTTACTTCCTAGATATCGGAAACTGGTCATGCTAAGGTTGGATTGCCCATAACGAGCTACAAAGCCATCGACGCCTCCTCTATAGGTTTGTTTGACCAAACCATCTGTATTTCTAAAACTACTACTTCGCGTTCCTCCTGTTACAAATACGTTTCCATCTAGATCAAGTTTGACCCCATAACAGGCATCATCACTACTTCCTCCAACATACGTTCCATATAATATATTACTCAAGTCATCATTCAATTTCACTAAGCAGCCATCTTGTCCTCCTCCATGTGTACGTTGGTGACCATCGCTTGTAGTAGGAAAGTTATTGGAGGTGGTTGTACTGACAATATAGATATTATCAGCTGCATCAACCATTACTTCTCCTCTTGATTCATCCCCATAATTATAGCGTAATCTGGAGGAGGCGTTATAACCATCATTTCCACTACCGCCTATATAAGTTGAACCTATTAAGTTTCTTCCATTTTCAGAAAAGTGGGTCACAACAATATCGGTTCCATCTCTAAATTGGATAGTCATATTGTCATTATTGAGCCGATCTCCTCCATTAAAAGTCCGATCATAAGCCCCTGAAGAGGTCGGAAAATTTGAAGATCCTGTACTTCCCAACATAATGAGTTCGTCTTTACTATTGACTATCAAACTATGCGGCATTTCATTGGCTTCTCCACCTAGATAAGTAGAAAAGATCAAGGCATTACCATTTGGTGATAGTTTGGAAAGCGTTATATCGGTGGCAAGGTCGGTAAATCCTAAAAAGCCTCCTCCAAAAGAATCTTGGAAGGCGTTTCTAGTTGGATAACCAAAGCCCATAGAAATTCCTCCTGCATATAAATGTCCACTATTGTCGAAGGTGGCGGTAAAGCCCCAGTTATCAGCTCTAGAACCTGTATAGGTAGAGAATATAATTTCGGGATCAATGATTAGCTCTTTACTAGTATCATAGCCATCGGGGAAAGTAAAGGTAATAAGGTCGTTTTGTAAGTTAAATTGGCAATTGACCTGAACTTCTTTTCCATTGATATATTGGTAGGCGTATGGGGTATTTTCTACAAGGGTATTGACCATTGTTTCGATGTATAGCTTCCCTTCTTTGAGACTTAGTTTACCTGCTTGATGGTAAAACATTTCTATTTGCTTCGTATCAGCATTAGGGGCTATGACAAAGTCATATTTTAAATTTCCTTGTTGGCTGTACATTTTCAGATCGACTCCATCATAGAGTTCTTCGTATCGCACCTCGTGGTAGCTGAGTACATTGGAGGCCCATTTGGTAGAATCTTTTCCCTGAAAATAATTGAAGTAGTAATCCTCTTCACAGGAAGGGGTTACTTCAGCATCTGAGTTAGCTCCTTTGAAGTATAGATGGAAGGCATGTGTTCCTAACTGAAATTCTTCTCGTTCTTTATTTGTTCCGTGATGTCGAAGATGGTGTATTTCTCCTAGATCTGCGGGATCAATTAAAAAATAGGTAAATCTATTTTGTTCTAAAAATAGGCGTGCAGCTCCCATTTCTGCTTGGAAGAGTACCCGTTCATCCCATTGGTTTTTATTTTCAACAAAGGGGATATTGTCTTTAACTTGACAATCGGGGTTATGAGCTACCAATTGAAGGCTGCTCAATAATAGAGAGATTAAAAGTAATGAATGTTTCGCTTTCATAAGTTATAATGGTATTCGAGAAAGACGATTTTATGGATACAATATACGAATAGCCTTTTATAACGAATAACTTATGTACGAAGTTGCTCAGATTGGGATAAATATTGGATTAGTCATTTAGCGTAATTTTTTATTGTTAAGCCAAGCATAAAGAATACTTGGATTTCCACTAAGCTTACCAACAGAAAAGTTTGATGCTTTGGTAAAATTAGCGGCCATATTTAGTGGAATTCGTACCACTCTGTCATTTTGGTATTTGGCGACATGAATTACATCTTTACGGAATCCATCATTGTGTAGTATTCCTAAGAAATCGTCGAAAGCGAGTAGGTAGACTCCCACTCCATGATGATCGGTAAAGGCTTTGACACTCTCTAGTGAATTGAGATTGGCGAGTAGTTGTTTGTCGCAAAGTGAGAGAACAATTTTTTGGGCAGGTTGAGCTGCAAATTTGTATTTATTGAGTTTAAAACCTGCATCTTCTAGTAGGGAGGCAACGAAATAGTTAGACCATACCTTTCTTGGATCATGTTTCTTTTTAAATCCTGCCACATCAAAACCTTTTCCATTCCAGTGTTTGGCGAGTGAATTACCAATGGCCCCCTCTAAAAATTCGGCTGAATTATTTAATAATTGTTGCTTTTCGGCGTTATCATCTGTTTTTTTATAAGAAGTGGCATAAGCCGTCTTTACTTGTATTACTTTTTGTTTGACTTGTTCATAACTTTCAATATCAGCCAAGACAGGAGGACTAGTTGGTTTAGGGGCTGTATGTTCAAGTTTTGTTTTTTTCTTGCTGACATTGTTATGACTTTTATTATTTATATTTTCTCTTTTTTCTGTCATACCAACAGGAGTAATAGAGGCTGTAATAGAAGGATCAGTAGCCAAATCGGATTTCTTTTCTAGTGAATTGGCCAACTCAGCTTCTCTTTTCCGCGCTCTTTCCAACAAACACTTTACTGTACGACAACGACTTACAGCTACAATTTCTCCATCTTCGAAATCGAGCAAAAAGGTGTCACTAGCAATAATATTATATTCTGTTCGTGTTTTATAATTGGTTACTTGGGTACCATCAAGAATGATATTATTCTCTTCTGCAAGCTGTTGTTTTACCAATACCCTACTAACAACAGCTTCAATGCCTTCAATAGCTACAGTATCTACATAAAGTGTTGTATCTCCTTGAGATTGAAATGGTAAACTTTTAGCAGTAGTAGGAAAAACAGAAAAACCGACCAATCGATGGTGTGCCAGTATGATCGTAATAATCACTGCTAGAGGGATAAGCAACTGTTTAGGTTTCATGCGAGGATATTTAGATGGCAATGAAGATGTCAAACGAGAGGAAATTGCTAAGATTCTAAGGGGAACTTAGGGGGGGTAATTAGAGCCTGTCTTGATTTTACAATCAGACTTAGAAAAAGTATCTTTTCCAGCCCTAACTCTAAAATCAAGACAGCCTCTTAGGCTTCTTAATTTTCAAACTAGCAGTTTAACACAAATACAAAATCAAGTTACAAACTTATGACATAAAATTATAGTTTTCACGGATTTATTTTACTTTTTCGATCCAATTATTTTCTTTTTTTGTTCTTATCTCTACAGATATAAGAATGATAAAATAAACTTATCTTTGCGCAGATTTGTTTCTACACCATCTTCATTCTACCGATTACTTTAGTACTATGTATCCAACTATTTCTTTTTTCTTGCAAGATTTTTTTGGAATAGATCTTCCATTACCAATTCGCACTTTTGGTTTTTTCTTGGCTTTGGCTTTCTTTTTCGCGGGTTTAATCGCTTATCGTGGTTTTAGACGTCTGGAAAAACAAGGTTTGCTAGAAGGCACCATTAAAGAAGAGTGGATTGGCTTACCTGTCAAGCCTTTCGATCTATTGCTAAATGCTTTTTTCGGTTTTTTGGTAGGTTACAAATTGGTTTATATGGTCTCGAATTGGGTGGCTTTTAGTAATCGTCCTGAAGACTTTTTACTCAACTTTGAAGGGAGCCTTATAGGTGGAATCATTTTCTCCTTGATTTTTGCTGCTCTTCACTATTATGAAAAACAATCACAACGTCTTCCTGAACCTAAATTAGTAAAACGCACCTTGAATCCGAGTGATCGCTTGGGTGATATGATCGTCATTGCAGCTATTACAGGTATTTTGGGAGCAAAGATATTCACTTGGATTGGTGATCCACAAAGTTTTTTCGCACACCCACTTGAATCTTTATTATCTTTTAGTGGATTGACTTTTTATGGTGGATTAATTTGTGCAGCTCTAGCATTAATTGTATATACACAACGTTTAAAGATTCCTTTGGGTCATTTTGCGGACGTGGGGGCATTGGGCGTAATTGTCGGATATGCAGTAGGGCGGTTGGGCTGTCACTTTTCGGGCGATGGAGACTGGGGAATTGTAAACGAACATGCAACGACACATTGGTTGTCTTTTCTACCTGATTGGATGTGGGCATATACTTATCCGAATAATGTGATTGAGGCCGGGACTGTCACCATTCCTGGTTGTGTAGGTGAATTTTGCAAAGCATTAGCAGCTCCTGTTTACCCTACTTCTGTATATGAGTTTTTAATGGGAATGGGAATTTTGAGCATTTTGATTCTTGTTCGAAACTCGGTTAAAATACCAGGTTTAGTATTTGCGGGCTACCTCATTTTAAATGGTATTGAGCGATTTTTTATTGAGATGATTCGTGTAAATGATCGTAGTAATTTCTTAGGCTTTTCTTTATCTCAAGCACAAAAAATTGCCATTTTCATGTTTTTGGGTGGTATTATATTGACTATCTTCCTTTTTTATCGTCAACGAAATCAAGCTTCTTCAACTCCCGTTTCAGAAGGGGTTTCTTAACTTATGATTAATCAAACATCTACAGACCTACAATTGATTGAACAAGCCATTCGTCAAAATAGGAATCTGAAATTATTGGTGGGACTTATTTTGTTGTCAATTGCTGTTTTTGTGATTTACCAAGCTCAAAGCAGTTTTTTAGCTCAAAAAACCACCTTCTTGATTTCTTTGTTTGGCTTATTGCTCAGTTTTGCAGGTTTTTATCTTTGCCTTAGTGGACTTGCTAAATATGATTCTTACAAACAACGTGTTGTTCAGTTATTACTACAAGAACCCGACAAAATTGTATGGGTCTATTACTATAAAGTTGAAAGTACTCCCTTTGGACTCCGCATGTTTCAGTTTTGTTCCTTGCACTTGAATTTGAGCAATTACGATAAGATTGTTCTATACATGCCCGAAGACTTAATTTTGGTTTTATTGCCTCATTTAAAAACCCGACTTACTAAAACAAGTTTTGGATATAGCAAACACAAAGAACAATTGTACAATATCTCTCCTAGTTTGTTGGTCAGTGAAGAAGAATAAATAGATCAGAGATTGACATTTTCTTTTGAAAGGAAATTGAAATTAGTTTAAATTTGCATCACTTTTAGTATTTCTGTCATTCTATCCATTCTTTTCTCTATAATTTCTTAAGGTTATGGCCCATACCATTAAAGCTGAAATTAAGTGTGACAAATGCACAAAATGGACAGATGGAAATAAGATGTTTTGTACACATTGTGGAGGTATTTTAGAAGAAGAAAGAGTGAAGCAAAAAGAAGCGCGTGAAAATGATAAATTTACCTTCATTCTAATTCAAATCAATCCAGACGACCACTTATTCGTTAAAATGGCGAAACGCGTTATGCAAGTCGTACAGATTATCTATATGACCTTTTTATCCTTTTTATTGTGGTTGATTTCTGCGGTGGCGGGTTAAGTAAAGAAAAGAAACGGCTTGTATGTACTTCTCTATTCTCAAGCATCCTCTATTTATTATTTGCGCGCTATTATTTGGCATCAACCAAATCTTAGAACGCTACTTTCACTACCATCTCCCCTACATCCATGCCTATCTCGACGACCTACTTTGTATGCCCGTCCTACTAAGTATTCTTCTATTTTTACAAAGAAGCATCACCCTCCGCAATCCCAACTACACCTTTCACATCGCTCATATCATCGTAGCCATTATTACTTGCAGCCTTTATTTTGAAGTCTATCTCCCCTACTACTATCCCACTAAATATATAGCAGACCCCTTAGACATTATTGCTTACTGCATAGGTGGATTTGTTTTTTGGAAGTGGATGAATGAGTAGAGACAAGGCATGCCTCGTCTCTACGAATGTTGTGTAAAATCAAATACATATTTGTTGCTAATTCCTAGACTTTCATTGAAAAAGTCCTTGATTGATTAGGGCTTTTGTTATTTTTGCAGCCTAAAAGACTAAACCTATGACTAAAATCAAATTTGGAACAGATGGCTGGAGAGCCATCATCGCCGATACCTATACCAATGAGAATGTAGCTCGTGTTGCTGCCGCTACTGCTGCTTGGCTTCACCGCCACCACCAAAATCCAAGTGTCTGTATTGGACACGATTGCCGATTTGGTGGAAAGATGTTTACCGAAGTAGCTATCAAAGTGCTTTGTGATAGAGGCATCACCGTTCATGCAGCCGATAAATTTGCATCTACTCCAATGGTCTCATTAGGCACACTGCGCTTAGGAGCCAATGCGGGAGTGGTTATTACTGCCAGTCACAATCCTCCTTCTTATAATGGTTACAAACTCAAAGCTGATTTTGGAGGACCTGCAAATCCAGCAGCCATCAAAGAAGTGGAGGAATTAATACCAGAAAAAGTAACTATTCCTAGCAAATCACTCGATGCTTATGCACAAGAAGGACTTTTAAAATATGTCGATTTAGAAGGCATGTATGTCAAACATGTAGAAGATAATTTTGACCTAGACGCAATTCGCAATTCAGGAATCAAAATTGGCTACGATGCCATGTATGGAGCAGGACAAGACGTCATGCGTCGCCTCTTTCCCGATGCTGTTTTCTTACACTGCGACATCAACCCTTCTTTTAGAGGACAAGCACCAGAACCTATCCACAAAAATCTAAAAGTATTCTCCAACCTCATCAAATCATCTGGTGATATTGATTTAGGAATTGCCAATGATGGAGATGCTGACCGTATTGGTTTATACGATGCCAAAGGTAATTTTGTAGATTCTCATCACATCATTTTATTACTCGTTCACTACCTTTACAAATACAAGGGAATGCGCGGCAAAGTCGTCAATGCCTTCTCGGTATCTGGCAAAGTAAAAGACCTTTGTGACAAGTACGGATTAGAATATGAAGTAACCAAAATTGGTTTCAAGCATATTTGTGAAATCATGGTCAAAGAAGATGTTCTCTTAGGAGGTGAAGAATCAGGGGGTATTGCTACTAAAGGACATATTCCAGAGCGTGATGGCATTTGGATGGGCTTATTGATTTTGGAATTTATGGCCAAAACAGGTAAATCACTTCAAGCTCTTATTGACGAAGTATATGCCGAAGTAGGTGCTTTCTTCTACAAGCGCGATGACCTACATATCAGCAATGAAAAGAAACATGCGATCATGCAAAATTGTGCTGATGGTAAGTACAATCAATTTGGTGATTATCAAATTGCGCGTGTTGAAACAGTAGATGGTTATAAATTTCATTTAGCCAACCAAGAATGGGTCTTAATACGTCCTTCTGGCACAGAGCCAGTGCTACGCGTTTATGCCGAAGCAGCCAATTCTACCGAAACACAGCTAGTACTCAACAAAGTACACGAAACGCTTCAAAAAGTATAAACTTAGAACCTATATGACAAGGATAGTCTACACCTCATACAAGCAAAAAAATAGCTTTAGAGCTTGGGTGCTACTATCCTTGTTATTTGTTTTATACACCCCTTCCCTACTCGCCCAATCCCCACCCTCCGACACCACCAAACTCTCCTTTTTTACGCCCTCTCCCACTCCTCACAAAGCCCGCATCATCGGACTCAGTACTGCCAGCATTGGAGGATATACGGCTACTATGCTCGCCATGAATCAACTCTGGTATCAAGATTACCAACGTAGCAAGTTCCACTTCTTCAATGACAATAGTGGCTGGATGCAAATCGACAAAGTAGGACATGCTTGGACTGCCTATGCCGAAGCCGTCTATGCACTCGACCTTTACCGTTGGGCAGGCGTAAAAGAGCCACATCCCACTTGGATAGCGGGACTCATGGCTTTCACCTTCCAAAACAGCATCGAAATTTTTGATGGATTTTCTGCTCAATGGGGAGCTTCCCCAGGTGATATTTGGTCGAATGGTGCAGGTGCAGGTCTAGCGGTCATACAAGACATTGCTTGGAAAGAACAACGCATACAACTCAAATTTTCCTCGCACCAAGTCAGCTACAAAGACTTTGA
>JAHDHP010000143.1 GCA_020631245.1 Bacteroidota bacterium
GAAGTATTGTTAGCAAAGAGACAGCTAGATTGGTCAATTTATTCTTTCCTCTTTATTTATTATGGGGTATTTGAAATGGGAGCGATTATAAAGAGGGTTCGGTTCATTAGACTGTTTGGAAATATTGATATGTGTTGAATTAAATGGATATTATTAGGTGTTTTGAAAAAATAAAAATTAAACGAGATTTTATATATGAGCTAATTTTTTATTTGTTCCCTTTTCGCTAAACTGTTATTTTTAGAAAAAAAACTACGAATATGTCACTAGTACAAGCAAAAAAGTGGTTAGAGGATGGGAAGGGATTGAACAAAATTGGAGAAAGTAAGAAAGCCATTGAGTTACTTCAACAGGCAGGTTCTATTTTTAAGGATGCGAAAGAGTGGGAGTTGTATGTAGATTCTTTGAATGAATTAGGTATAGGGAAATGCCAATTGTCTAATCATGGACTAGCGATAGAAATAGCTCAACAAGCATTGGATTGTAATCAGACTTATTTGCAGTCAGAAAAGTATAGATTGTCTAGTGATTGCTTAATAGCTGCTTGTTATACTAGAAAGGGAGCCTATGAAAAAGCTGTTGAATGTTATAACGAACTTATTGAACGAAATATAAGGTTTTATGGATACACTCATAAAGATACAGCAGCGTATTATAATAACCTGGGAGTTTGTTTGCAAGATAAGGGAGATTATGAAGAGGCTATTATTACACATAAAAAATCCTTAAAAATAGGATTAGAATTATCAGGAGAGGATAATGAGAAGGTGGCTACTAGTTATGGAAATATAGGACTTTGTTATCGGGCAAATGGGGATTTTAAGGAGGCTATGGGATATCAGAAAAAGGCATTGGAGATACGATTAGCTATTTTGGGCGAAAATCACCAGGATACTTTACTGAGTTTTTTGAATTTTTCGTTACTTCTAAAAGACAATGGAGAGTATGAATATGCAATAGCTTGTACTGAGAAATTGATTAATATTGGTTTAAAGGTCTTGGGAGAGGAACATAATTTGATAGCTGCTGCGTATCATAATATAGGTAATTTTTTTCAAATACTAGGGGACAATAAACGTGCAATAAACTACTTTGAAAAAGCTATTGATATATGGGCTAAAATTAATCATGACAATAAAGAACATATTGCTAGTTGTTATTATAATCTGTCTTTGTGTTATTGTATTGAAGGCGATATAGAGAAAGCCTTTAATTATGTCAAAAAGGCACAACAATTATGGACTAAGGTTTTAGGTGTTAAGCACAATAAAATAGGAATGTGTTATAATCTGCTAGGTGAAATATATAGTATAGAAGGAAAATGTGAGGAGGCTTATCAACAACATGTAGAAGCATTAGAACTATACCAAAATATCTGGGGAGGACAGCATCCTGAAGTGGCAAGAAGCTTTAACAATATGGGGAATGTATTATTGAAATTAAAAAAATACGAGGAAGCGCGAATTTGTTTTTATAAAGCCATAAAAAATGATATAAAAGATGAAGAGTTGGAACAGCAAAAGTATTCCTTTTTTGAGTACCAAGAACATTTTGAATCGGAGACTTCCTTAACTGCTTTTGAAGGGTTACTACAAGCGAATTTGAAAGTAAACGATCCTAAAAATTTGCTCTATAACCTATTTCTCTCACAAGCTTATGTGCAAGTAGTAAATAATAATCGCGAAAAATACCAAGAAGATAGAGCCAAACTTATGCTTGCACGAAAAGCACATAAAAGTTTTGATTTAGCGATTGGAACGAGTTTTTTAAGTGCGCGTTTCGCTAAAAAAAATCCGAGTAAATTTAAAAATCTAAGTCAGGAGATTCAAAACCTGAATCAAGAAGCATATCCTGTTGAATCTATTCCGTATTGTCAGACTGCTAAAGATTGTCTTGAAAGTGCTTTCTACTTCTCGGAACAAAGTAAAGCTATTTTATTGCTCAATCAGTTCAATGAAGAAAAAGCTAAAAAAGCGGCAGGTATTCCGCAAGATTTACAAGACCAAGAAAATAAACTAAAAGAAAAGCTTAATAACCTAGAAAAGCAAATTCATCAAGAGGAATATAAGGGGAAAGAGGAAAAAGATGAAGCGAAACTTCAGGAGCTAAAAGATGAACGATATACCTACAAAAGAGCATACAAAGCTCATATACAGACTTATCGGCAAAAATATCCTCACTACCACAATGCCAAGCACGATACAAAAATAGTAAGTATTGAAAAACTTCAGCAGAAGTTAAGTGAAAAAGCGGCAATCGTCAGTTATTTTGTAGGGAAGAACGACATTTATATTTTTGTTGTTACCAAGAAAAAGTACAAATTAAAAATTGAAGAAAAACCAAGAAATTTTGACCAAAAAATTATTGATTTTTTAGATATGATTCATCTAGCTGATGAGGCGACATACAGTATTGAGGCCTATCACCTATATCGAAAACTTTTCCAACCAATTGATAAATATTTAAAAGATATTGATGAACTTATCATTATCCCAGATGGAACCCTAGCAATGCTCCCCTTCGAAGCATTACTTACCAAGGCAATACCGACAAACATATCTTATCCAGATATGCCTTATCTACTTTTGGATTATGATATTAGTTACCACTACTCAGCCACTCTTTGGTACAAAGGGTATCGAAGAAAAAAACAGGGAATCAAGATAGATAAAAGCTTTTTGGGAGTGGCTCCTGTTTGTTATGAGGCGCACATCTTTGGAGATATAAATGGAACTGTAAAGGAGACCAATAAAGTAGGTTATAATGTGCGAAATACACGATCGGTCAATATTAGAGGGGAAAAGTTTTGCGAGTTAGAATATTCCAAAAAAGAAGTCGAAATTATTCAGGAATTATTTAAAGCTTATAAGTTGGGAGCGAAAGTACAGTTACACGAAAAAGCATCTATTTCTAATTTCAAACACCAAGCTCCACTTTACCAATACCTCCTCATTGCTGCCCACGGAGACTATGATCCCGATAAACCCGAACTATCAGGAATTGCTTTCGCACCCCCTCAAGAGCATGAAGTCGATACTAAAAAACAGGTGGTAGAAAATACCCTCGGAATAGAATTGACACAGCAACAGAAAGATGATATCTTATACATGTCAGATGCTTATGAGCTTCGGCTAAATGCAGAGTTGGTGGTTTTAAGTTGTTGTAATTCAGGAATAGGTAAGCAGTACAAAGGAGAGGGGATGATGGGAATTAACAGAGGCTTTTTATTTGCAGGAGCTAAAAATGTAGTCTATACACTTTTCAAGGTCTATGACGATGTATCTTGGAAATTGACCAAAGGACTATTCGAACATATTTTAGCAGGAAAAAACTATAAACAAGCATTACGTCAAGCCAAAATAGATATGATCAAAAAGAGAGTAGATGCCGCCCCTTCAGCTTGGTCAGGTTATGTACTTATTGGAGATTAGTCGATAGAAAGTTTGGTTTATATTTGGAGGTTAGGTTGATGTATTTTAATTTTTTACCTGACACCTGACACCTGACACCTGACACCTGACACCTGACACCTTATTTCTCCATCTTCACCAAAGACTTAAAAGGCGAAAAGAAATAACGTTTATTAGGATCTTCACATTGAATAAACGGATGACGCTCATCATACAACTCCGTCAACATAGCCCTCAACTGAATATCAAATTCTTGGAAAAACTCCTTGCTAAGCGGTTCCTTTTTGCGCAAATAACGAATCCCCTTATTAATTTCTTTAAGGGCATACAAACCACTGATAATCGTTTGTTCAGGATGGGCATCCCAATATAAATAACTATACAAATAAGCCTGAAAACCCGTTTTATAATCAGCATCGTCAAAGTACTTACCTAAATACTTTTGAAAGGGATATTTTAGAGCAGCTTTGGTATCATTAAGCTTAACCTTTCCCGTTTTATAATCCAATATCCGTACAATCTCCTCTCCATCTACCTGAATCGCATCAATCCGATCAATCGTACCAGAAACCAAGACCATTCGCCCATCAGGCAATTCAATTTCCTTTTGGTAGTCAGTCGCTTCCAAACCAATAATACGAATAGGCGCATCATCCCGATCATTTTCCAATATCTTATTGATCAGACGTAAAATAACCTTCTTCAACAATAAATTCTTTCCCTCCTTGTGATGTGGAAACTTCTCTTCACGAAATGCCTTCAATAAGGCACGCTCAATCTTTTTATTATTCTGTCGAATACGTTCAATCAATTCACCTGTCAACAACTGCGCCTGATGAGGCTCATACAACAATTCAATAGTACGGTGCAATACATTTCCGAATATCTTAGGACTTATCTCCTCATCGAGTGAGTCTAGCTCGTAGAGTTGAGCAACATACCGCAAATAAAACTGAACAGGACAATTAATGTACAATGAGAGGGCAGAAGGGCTAAGTGTTTTAGTCACACGTTCTGGTACTTCCTCCTCACTATCTGGAGGCAAAACAGGCGGTTCATAATCTGGCGGATTCGTCACATAACGATGCAGTCGCTTCATCACCTCCTTATTCTTCTCAATCACCACTCGATTTAATACTGGATTTTTAGTAGGTAGTGGCGCACTCACCAACTCCGATGAAAACTTAACATTCTCGTACAACGCCAACTCTTCTTCCAATTGTAGTAAAAAGCGACTTTTTTCTCCACCTCCAAAATTTCCGACTTCTGTATTATAGCAGAGGTAAATGTTTTCAGAACGTTGGAGCAAATGGTAAAAGTGATAAGCAAAAATCGCATCTTGATCCAAAAAGGTAGGCATTCGAAAACCACGACGCAGATTAAAAGGAATAAAGGTTTGATGAGCTTTAGTCGAAGGAATCGAACCTTCATTCAATCCCAATACAAAAATATTTTTGAAATCAAGGGTTCGTGTTTCTAGAAAACCCATTACCTGTATACCTCGTAAAGGTTCACCCGTAAAAGGCAACTTAACCGATTGCAAAATCTCCTTCAAGATTTTCCAAAAAGTATCCATATTAACCAACTGCTTATAATCACGCAGTATTTCTTCCAAGCGTTTCATCTGTCGCAAAATCTGGAATATAAACTCCCGCTCAATACTCAACTGTCGTTCCTCATGTTCATCAAAAAGATCTTCTTCTGAATCGTCTTTTTCGTCCTTGTCATCTTCCTGTTTTTTCAACTCATAATAAATAATGTTGAGAACCTCACTAAAACAGGTAAGCAAGTCTTTATAGGTATCCGTTTTTCGAAAAATGCGCTTATAAATAGGATGGGTAAAACGCTCTTGAATCGTCGTATCATACGCATAAATCATATTATACTCCTCCAAATAACGCATATACTTACGCACACCTTCCCGATCAAAAAACTTAATGAATGGATTATTCAGTATTTCGTAGATAAACTTATTGTAAAAGAGAGTTGTAGGAATAGCTTTGGGGCTTGCTCCCTCTTCTAGTTCTACAGGGGCAGGAGGATTTTCTTTTTTCTCTACATCTTGTCGCGTTTTCTGTAAAAATACAATTGACTCCATCAACTGAAAAAGAGGGGTGTTTTTGAGTGGATACCCCATCGTGATATTGATATTCTGAATGGCATCGGGTAGCGCATACAAGACAGGAAATAAAAGTGATTCATCGCCTAGAACAATAGCCGTCTCTTCGATATTTAATTGGTTACGTTCCAACAAATCATTCAATACCTGCCCCAAATGTTTGGCTTGCCCCACTTTCAAAGGCACACCCACCATATGAACATTTTTGGGGTGCTTACTAAGGTCGGTTTGTGCATCCCAATCATGTGATTTATTTTTCAACCACTGCTTAGTATACTGTCGAACAAACTTACCTGCCTCTTGCTTCGGAGACGACATATAATAATAATCGGTATCCCAATAAACAGTTGTATCACATTGTCGCTCCAATAACTCAACAATTCGTTTTTCAGCATTACTCAACGCATTAAAGCCACCAAATACTACTTTGGTAAAAGGAATATCTAAAGTTTTGGCTTCTAATTTTTCAACAATTTCCCGCTGTGCCATTCCCTCATAAGTAGCCCCTGTCTTCGAAAGAAAAGCACGAAAATCATGGTACACTTGTCCCAATATTTCCCAGATACGAATAAACTCATCTTGGAGGTCATTCTCATTATCTTCCTTTACAATAATACTCCAAAACTGATTCAAAAAAGCCATATCCTCTTCCGCCACAGGAAATTGCTCCTCGATCTCTTTTAAGTCTTTTAAGTTTTGAAACAACTTGTCAGCAGGCACCAAGTATTTATCCACTTCATCAAAATCGCGCGCAACCATCTGCCCCCAATGATAAAATTCATCGAAGCGAACTTCTGGCTCGAATTTGCGATAGCTCTTATACAATTCAAATACCAGTGTTACCGAGTCCAAAGTCACCTTATCAGTGAGAAACTCGCTAAATTGAACAATGCTAAAAATATGGGGACTCCAGAAATACTTGCCCTGAAGTCGTTCGGTGAGATACTTTCGAAAATAAACCCCCGCGCGAATAGTAGGAAAGACAAAACAATAGTCTTTCAAGCGGGTCAAATCCCCGTCTAGATCAATTTGGTCTACAATATATTTTAGAAAGGGACGCACTTAAAGTATGTTTGTCTTTACTTAATCTGACTTCACCAAACCAATAACCAAACAGATCGTAAAAATAAGATAGAATATAAAAAGGAAATTCATTTGGTAGCCCAATAAAATCCCTATTGCAATATGGATAACCATCGTTAAAGCGGTTCCCATTATTCCGATACCCATTAGTGGGTGAACGCCAGTTACTTTTTCGTCACTCATGGTTTCTTATGTTGTTTATTATGTATGTGTTTTTTGTTGTTGCTCTCCCCTTCAAAGAGGTTAGGCGCACGATCAATATCATTAATTTAAAAAAGGAGATGTTATTAAAAAAGTGATAACTACCTATACTTAAGTATGCCTGAATCCCTTCTATGGATTGACTGTACAGACAAGGCATGCTTTGTCTCTATCAAAATCTGACTCCTGACTCCTGCTACCTGACACCTTGACTTGTCACGATATTCAGTTACCCTTACTCCCCACATAATCCCTAATCTTTATCAAATAGTCAACCCCCGAAATAACCGTCATAATCACCGCAATCAACATAAAAAGATAAGGAATCCAAGCTAAGTTTATTTCCAAATAAGGCAAGAGAATTTGATGAACCAGAATAGCAGTGATTCCTCCAAATGTAAAAAAGGTTTTTACCTTCCCCAAAAAATGAGCAGGCACAGCCAAACCCTCCATTGCCGCAAAAATACGTGCACCCATTACAATCAACTCTCGATTAATAATGACCAACAACATCCAAGCAGGCAATAAACCCATAATCGCAAAAATGGTCAAGATCGAAATAACGAATGCCTTATCAGCGGTAAAATCTAAAAAAGCACCTGTAATAGAAACCCAGCCATATTTACGAGCCAAATAACCATCCAAGAAGTCACTCACCATCGCTATCCAAACTAAAAATCCAGCAAACCAAAAACGATACTCCCACCCTGTGAGAAGCACCAACACCAAAGGAGTGATGATGATACGTATTAGGCTTGCCCAGTCAGATAAGGTTGGTTGCCACTTCATAAAAGAGGTTTTGAGTGACTGTCTTGATTTTGAAATGGAAGTCAATTTTAAAATCAAGATAGCCTCTGAATTCAAGACTGCAAATATAGGGATTATTATTTGTATCCTGAATTAGTAAAGATGAATAAATAAATGGCTCAATAATGCGATACTAAGCTTATCGTTAGACAAGGCGTCAAACGTAGGCGATGCAGAGAGCATCGGCGAGGCTTTACAACACAGTATAACGATAAGCTAGTCAGCATTATGGATTCAGGTATTTGTTCTTCTTTACTTTTGGTTAAAAAAGGTTAATCCCTAGCAAATACAATAGAGTAGATGTTAATTTGTTTAAAATTATGCAACTCTCAACTAACTTATGGCGTTGTAAAACCATCAGACAAACAATATTATTCTAAACTAAAAATAAGCCAATCTATGATGCGTGTAAGCCAATTAATAATTGCAGCCATTCTTGGAAGTATCATCACACTTGGAGCCTACAGTATGTTGGGCTTTGATACTTCAACAACAAGCTCCGATACTCCATCTCAAAACTCCCAAGTTGCTCAAGCCCCAGAACCTACTCCTGTAACACTTACCAAAATGCCCGTAAAAACCCCGACAGGCAAAGCTATCCCTGTCGATTTTACCGCAGCAGCAGCAAAGAGTATGCCCGCAGTAGTACACATCAAATCATCTGCAGGCCGTACCACTGCACAACGTCGCCCCCAATCAAGAAGCAACGATCCCTATGATCAATTCCTAAGAGAATTTTTTGGAGACGATTTCTTTTCCGATCCGCGTAACGGACGAGGACAAGGAGGAGCACCCTCTTCAACAGGATCAGGCGTTATTGTTACAAATGATGGTTTTATCGTTACCAACAACCACGTAATTGATGAGGCGACCGAAATCGAAGTAACCTTATACGATAAACGTACCTTTCCTGCGAAAGTAATAGGAACTGACCCAACCACCGACTTAGCACTTATCAAAATAGAAGGAAATGACTATCCTAAACTCGACCTTGCCAACTCCGACAACGCAAGAGTAGGAGAGTGGGTACTAGCAGTAGGCAACCCCTTCAACCTAGCTTCAACCGTAACAGCAGGTATAGTCAGTGCCAAAGCACGTAGCATCGATATTCTTAAAAATAAAAATGCCATCGAATCTTTCATTCAAACAGATGCCGCTGTCAACCCAGGAAACAGTGGAGGAGCATTAGTCAATGTAGCTGGCGAATTATTAGGGATCAATACCGCCATCGCCACACCAACAGGAACCTACGCAGGTTATTCCTTCGCAGTACCTGCCAATATTGTTTCTAAAGTAGTCGAAGACCTCAAAGAATATGGAGCTGTACAACGGGGCTATTTAGGTATTACCATTCAAAGTCTCGATGGAAACGTAGCCAAAAGTCAAGGAATTGGCATCTCACAAGGGGTACTAATCGACTCCGTAATTGTCAATGGAGCCGCCTATGAAGCAGGACTCCAATCAGGTGATGTGATCGTCGAAGCGGATGGTGCACCAATCGTTGACAATCCTTCTTTCTTAGGACAAGTAGCTCGTCATCGACCAGGAGAAAACATAGAAGTAAAAGTCAATAGAGAGGGACAATTAAGAACCTATCAAGTGAAATTACGCAACAAACTCGGCACAACGAATGTCTTAGCAAATAGAAATAAACCAAGCACCGCTACCTACGAAATGCCCAAATTAGGAGTCGTACTCGAAGATGCTGATCCAAGAGTATTACGCAATCAAGGAATACGAGGAGGAGTTGCCGTCAAAGACATCAAAAAAGGAGGCATCATTGATGAAGCTACCACAATGGAAGAAGGCTTCGTTATCACCAAAGTCAAAGATAAAACCATTAATTCTATCGAAGACCTCGAAGAAATCATCATGCGCTCACAAGGAGGCGTTATGGTCGAAGGCTTCTACCCAGGTGATCCCAACACCTATTACTACGCCTTTGGTGCTTAACCAGCCATAAATTATAATTATCAATTTAACCTCAATCATGAACAATTTTGATTGAGGTTTTTTGTTATTTTTGGGCGTGTGGACTTTCTTACCAATCACCCAATCACCCAATCACCCAATCATGACTCGAAAAGTAATCACCACCGAAGACGGTACCTCCTCCATATGGTGGGAAGAAATGGACGAACACTATCATTCCATTTATGGAGCCTTACAAGAATCCCAACACGTTTTCATTCAAGCAGGACTAGTACCCATGCTCTCCCATAAAGACAAGGCATGCCTTGTCTCCCCCAATCGCCCAAACCCCCAATCCCCTGTAAAGACGTTGCGTGCAACGTCTCTATCCAATCCCTTAGTCCCTCAATCCCACAATTCCCCTCCCCTCCACATCCTAGAAATGGGTTTTGGAACAGGTTTAAACGCACTACTCACTCTCCAATACTGCCAAAAGTACCATCCCAACCAAACCATTCACTACACCACCCTAGAAGCATATCCTGTAGAAAAGGAAATGGTAAAAACACTCAATTTCTCCACTATATTAGGAGATAGACCTATCTTTGAGCAATTACATGAAGCAGCATGGAACGAGGTCGTCGAAATAAACCCACATTTCTTCATCGAAAAATTACACATTCAAATACAAGACTACTCACCTCCAACACAACATTACCACGTCATTTACTTCGATGCCTTCGCACCAACTTCTCAACCCGAACTGTGGAGCCAAGAAATATTTGAAAAGATGTATCTTGCCCTACAACCCAATGGTTGTTTAACAACTTACTGTGCCAAAGGCATCGTAAAACGAGCCATGAAAGCAGCAGGCTTCAAATTGGAGCCGCTACCCGGTCCAAAAAACAAACGAGAAATGACAAGAGCCTGGAAAAGTCCCCTCTTCAGAGAGAATTAAGGAGTTTAATAGAGGGCATCCCCCTTGCCCTGAAAGGGCAAT
>JAHDHP010000144.1 GCA_020631245.1 Bacteroidota bacterium
TTGAACGGAGGAACGGTTGAATGATTGAACGGAGGAACGGTTGATGTTTGAGCAAGTTTGCACAGACGTCCATTTATGGCGTCTCACGATGAAACGTTAATCAATATTGATACAAATTTACTTTTTAAGGTTACTTTTAAAAATTGTCTTGACAAAACCCTTTATCGTTCCGACCTGAGACGCGATAAATCGACGTCTGTACAAGTCGCTCCTTGAGATAAGAGGCTTTATTATCCAAACTCCAAAACGATTGCGACGCAGTGTGATACTCTATTAGTATAATAATAAAAAGCAATGACCAAACTCTTTAGAAAAGTTCGTCAAAAAATGTTTACAAAAAACAAGTTTAGTAATTATTTAGCTTATGCGATTGGGGAGATCATTCTAGTAGTTCTAGGAATATTGATTGCTCTTCAAATTAATACGATACATCAAAATTGGAAGCGAGCCAAACTTGAAAAAGTGTTACTAGAACAGGTGAAACTTGAGATGTTAACTATTTATGAGGATCTATGGAGAGATGCAACAAGACTAGAAATAGGTAATAAAAGTCATGCTACTATTCAACAATATATTACTCAAGATGCGCCCTATGTCGATAGTTTATGTTTTGATTTTTATTTGCTAAAATTGGATGAATATATTTATCCTTCAAATGCTGCCTACAACAAGCTTCAAGAAGAAGGTTTGGATATTATTAAAAATGACACTATTCGTTTTTATATTCAAGGAATTTATGAAAGTATTTTCCCACGTATCATGAAAGGGAATTCTTTTACACCTGATATTTCAATGCTCTTTAATGACTACTACCTGCATTCTTTTAAGCCTAATAAGGATTATAAACTCACCTATAGGCTTCGTTTTGTCAATGATACTGTTGGGAGTAGAATTTATACCAATGAGGATTATACTTACCCCCAAAAAGATAGTCGCAATGAGGGGCAATACAAGACTATTGGATATGTTCCATTGAATTTTGAGGCATTAAAAAAAGACACTAAGTTTCATATGCTTTTGGATGAAGCGAAAGAATATAGAGATTACAAAATAAAACGTTATTCGTTTGCTAAATCGGGCATTAAGGAGATAGTCAACATGATAGATCGAGAGCTTCGCGTGAAGGATAGTAGTGGTAGCTTGGTGAAATAGCCGCTTTGTGAAGCAATGACTAGCAGGGCTGACAGCGGAAGACACTGCTAGGTATATGCTGAACTAGCGGGTATGAGGCAACTACAAACGGATAGCCTGACCAAGCGGCTGTGCTGCTGTTGCTCGTTTGTTTCATGCGAGGACGCATGTGATTACTTGGGTGTTCATGCGAAGACGCATGAACGGGCGAGCAGTAGCAGTATTGACGCTTGGGCACGCCCAACGAACAATTAGTAAATTAAATTTTATGATCCTATCCAGAAAGGGATATCTATATTTCTGGGAGGGTTTTTCTCCTCTTTGGGAACATGCTTTTTAATGCTAATTACATGTTTGCCTGCTGCTTTATTTGCAATAGGGATATAAGTTATAACACCTTGTTCCCCTTTGTTGGGGTGGGTGTGAAAAAGCCATTCGACATTGTTTTGTTCTTGTCCATCTATTTGAATGCTTAGATATGTTTGAAAACATTGTAGGGCATTTTGATCTCTTAAACTGGCTTTTTCATATCTGGAAAGTGAGTCGGCAGGTTCGAATTCAGCTTGTGTAACACACATTTTTTTGAGCCATTGGTCTTCATTTTTATGGTAGTGGACGAATAAGCGGATATAATCATCAGTGATCATATCTGATTGGATGGAGGCGAGTGGGATCATTTGATTTTCTGCTCGTAGGTTATCGTACATGGCATGTATCATCGAATGCTCAAAAGAAGAATGACTGTAAAAATCTCGATTGGTTTCTACTTGAATGCTGTTGAGGCTGGAGGTGATGGGATTGAAGCGATCATAGGCATAGAATCCCATCATCAAGAAAAAGAAGTATAGAAATATAACAAAGGCATAACGTTTGAAATTGAGATTGGAGGCAAAGGTGAGGGAAACATAGTGAAATGGTTTGACCACCAAAAAGGCAAACATAGGATTACCATACCAATAGCTTAGAAAAAGGTACTTATTGATGCGCTTGTTGTTTTTTATTCCTGGTACTAAGGATAAGCTTCCTAGCATGGAGGGAAGTGCTAAAACACTGAGTACGATCAGTAGGACAATGAGTTGTGATTTGAATGATAAATCGGGAACTATTTTAAGCATGAGATAGGTAATGACTAGCCCTAATAAGACAATTATAATGGAGCCTAAAATGGCTAAAATAGACATGAAAGAGAAGGAAAAAATGGCACTACAAAAGCGATCTAGTCGCCAGGTGAAATGACTGATGCTCTTGAGTCGTTTTTGGTATTGTTCTAAGAAATAGGGGGAGACAGAGGTTATTTTATCAAAGATAATTCCTGTTGGATAGGCTGCCATTAAGCCTACCATGCCGATCCAGAAGGTGCGAAGAATAAAGTGAAACAGAAAATTAGCCATTAGGGCAAATGATACGATTAATAGATAGATTCCTATTAAGAATAGGGCATATCTAAAAATCCCTTCTGCATTAGTGGATGATATTTCAAAAAAACTTCTTATTAAATCGGGTAGTTGTACAGTAGCAAATATGGCTACACCAGAAACGACTAACTCGGGTTGCCAACTCTCTATTTTGAATTTTTCAATCCATTCTTTATAGTTTTTAAAGTCTTGTGCTTCTACTTCATTCTCAAATGGAATATCAACTGGTTCATTTTGCTCCATGATGGACTGGTTTAAAGTCTATAGAAGGTTAAAAATAATGTAAAGTTTTGTACGTTTCTAATATACATGAACTATCCGATGATATAGGGCGTTTTTCATTGACGACAAATGGTATTAATGTTGTAGCATTAATATTATAAATCTTATCCATCGCCAATTTTGATAAATATGAGACTATTACTCGCTTTTATTGCTTCCTTTCTTTTATCTAGCATCTCGCTAGAGGCTCAAAATATCAATCCAGAAAAGATAAAACAGCAGTTTCCCGATGAAGATGCTGTTTTTTTACATAAGAATGTCTATCTCAAAATAGACTATATTGACGGAGAGTGGCAAATTGCGAAAGATGTAAAAGAGGAGATGCTATTTATGAGTGATGCGAGGGCACAGATGTATTCTGATAAATCGATTCACTATACCTCTTTTGAAGAAATTAAAAATATTGAGGCTAAAACCAAAGTACCTATCAAAATGGGGCGCAAACCCAAGTATGAAGAGTATAAGGTTCGAAATATTGAAGAAAGAGATGATTTGGGGAATAGCATTTTTGTTTCCGATCACAAAGAGTTACAATTTACCTTTCCTGCGGTACAAGCCAATGCCATTACCTCCCTTAAATATACGGAAATTACACAAGATCCACATTTTTTAGGTGCTTTCTTTTTTAGCTCTTATGTTCCTGTCTTATCTTCCTCTTATACAGTAAGTTTCCCAGATGATGTAACGATTACACATACTTTATTGGGCAATCCTTCTGAGGATATTAAATTTGAAAAGCTGAGTAAAGCGGGTCGTAATATTTATAGTTGGACGGCAAAGAGTATGGAGGCAATGAAGATAGAACCTGGTGCCCCTCATGTGAGTTATTACGAACCTCATGTGGCTATTTATATCAATCAGGTAGTAGATAAAGCAGGGAAAAAAATAGAAGTATTAAAAGATGCGGCTAGTTTGTATGGCTGGTATCAATCGTTGATAAAGGATATAAATAAAGAAGAAGATAATCAACTCAATACTATTGTTTCTAAATTAATTGAAGGAGTTGATTCAGAAGAGGAAAAGGTGAAACGCATTTTCCAATGGGTACAACAAAATATTAAATATGTGGCTTTTGAAGATGGCTTGGGAGGATTTATTCCTAGAGAAGCTAAGGATGTTTGCCATAAGAAGTATGGAGATTGTAAGGACATGAGTAGCCTGACGGTAGAAATGCTCAAAATAGCGGGTATTCCTGCTTGGCTCACTTGGATTGGTACGCGTGACCGCCCTTATTCGTATCACGAAATCCCCTCCCCTATTGTAGATAATCACATGATTGCAACGACTCAACTCGATGGAGAATATGTATTTTTAGATGCCACAGGAGAGTATGTTCCTTTTACCTATCCTACTTCTATGATTCAAGGTAAAGAAGCTATGATTGGACTTAATCAGGAGAAGTTTGAGATTGTAAAGGTGCCAGTGATTGGTATGAAAGAAAATATCAAGGAAGAAAACATTGAACTGTCTATTGATGGGCGTTCGCTAACAGGAACAGCAGATGCTCGTTTTACAGGTTATAAAAAAGTATTTTCTGAGTATGCTCGCTTACGTGCACAGTCTAACAATAACCCTCATTTCTTTGATGAGTTTTTATTGAAAGGAAGTAATAAATTTGAAGTTTCAAATGTAACAGATAAGGGCTTCTTTAAACCTGATGATGAGATCAATATCAATTATGATTTTAAAATTCCGAGTTATGTGACACAGGCTGGTAACAAAATGTATGTCAATTTGAACCTAGATCGCAAATATGAGAATAGTAAATTAGATATTAAGAAGCGAAAGCTAGACAAAGAAAACGAATATAAGTATATTGAGCGGTTGAATATTGCGTTGAATATTCCTGATGGATATGAGGTAGAATATTTACCTCCTACTTTCGAGTACGAAGACGATGCTTTCGGTTTTACAACTACTCATACAGAGGAAGATGGGCAGGTTATCGTTAGTCATGAAGTATATATGAACTATTTAATTTTAACTAAAAATAATTTCACCAAGTGGAATGAGATGATTGATCAACTGAATGAAGCATATGCTGAATTGATTGTTTTAAAGAAAAATTAGTAAAAAACTCCAACCAAAAAAATACAACCACCAATATGAATAAATTCTTTTTAAGTAGCTGTTTATTGTTTGCTATTAGTTTATCTGTTATTGCACAACCAGACCCTAGCGATGAGGCTTTTGAGAAGGCTCAAAAAATAAAGTTAGAAAAGGAGGCTATTGCCCAACAGAAGCCCTATGACTGGGTGGAGAAACCTGTTTTACACAAATTGACAGAGGAAGAACTAAAAGCTCCAGCCGTTATTATCAAAGATAAACGTAGCATTAAATACGTGATTGAAGAAGAAGGGCTTTTTCTGTATGAGACGATTCACAAAATCGCAAAGGTCATTGAAGATCAAGGAATAGAGGCATTCAATAAAGTATATGTTCCTATTAGTGATGATGCTACATTTGTAGAGTTGAAAGCGCGTGCTATTAGTCCATCAGGAAAAATTACCGAACTCAATAAAGACAATATACGAGAAGTAGAGAATGTACAAGACATTGGGAATGTGAAAATATTTGCCATTGAAGGATTGGAACAAAATGGAGAAGTTGAATATCTCTATACAATAAAGATGGGGGTACGTGATCCATATGGGCGTGAGACTTTCCAAACGAGTGTTCCTGTGAAAGAGGCGACTTTGGAGATTATCTCTCCTTCTAATTTATCTTTTGAGGCAATTGGCTATAATGGATTTCCTGAATTTACCCTAAAAAAAGGGGCTGAAATGGACACTCTCATTAGCACTGCGAAGAATCTGCCACCGATGTTTGAGGAAACGTATAGTGCTTATCGCGCCAATTTGATGCGTGCCGATTATAAGCTATGTTATAATACCAACCAATTCAGCAAAAAACGACTTTATAGTTGGGATATGGCTGCCGAAACATTTGCAGGGCTTATTTATAGTTATACAGAAGATGAGGCGGAACAAATTCAAAAGGTATTTAAGAAAATAAAGCTGAAAAAGAAACGATCAGATGAAGACAAGGCTATTTTAATAGAAAGTTATATCAAAAACAATATTGCTTTAGAGCAAGGAAGTGGAGCTGACTATACCATGGTCGAAAAGATCTTAGTCAATAAGTATGCGAATGAAGTAGGGATGGCGCGTTTGTTTGGGGCCTTTTTAAAAGAAGCGGGTATCAATCACCAATTAGTAATTACGAGCAATCGTTTTAATGCGCGTTTTGACCCTGAGTTTGAAAGCTGGAACAACTTTACTGACCTCATATTCTATCTTCCTGATTCTTACCAATATATAAGTCCTGCCTCTATCCAATATCGATATGGTCCTGCTCCTTACCAATTAGCCGGCAACTATGGCTTATTTGTGAATCCTGAAACACAAGCAGGAGACGTGAATTATATCGCCTTCCCTACCTCAAAGGAAAATGTGAATAATATCACTGCCAAAGTCTTATTCGATGACAATTTTGATGCACGCCTCAATATTCGTCATGGTTGGACAGGTTATCGAGCTGGAGAATTCCGTACTTTCTACAAGTATCAAGATATGGAATTTATTAACCAACGTGTAACCTCTGGTATGGAGCGATCCAAAATTACAAGTAGTGAACTCTTCAACAAAAACATGGACGATAGCCCCTACCCTGCCAATAAAGAATTTTATGTCGAGTCTACCCTCGAAGCTCCTTCCTTGATAGAAAAGGCTGGTAAAAATTATATTTTCAAATTGGGCGAAATCATTGGTGGACAAGTAGAGTTGTATCAAGAAAATGAGCGACAAGCAGATATTGATATGTCGCATCCCATTTACTACAAACGTATCATCGAATTTACCATTCCTAAAGGTTACAAATTACAAGGTATCGAAGATGTAAAAATAGATGAGTTTATGCTTATTAAAGGAGAAAAGCTCAACCGCTTTATTTCAGATTATAAAATCAACGGAGATAAGGTAACCGTCACCGTTGATGAGTTTTATGATAAAATCAATTTGCCCAAAGACGACTACGAGTCTTTCCGTAAAGTAATTAATGCGGCTGCTGACTTTAATAAAGTAGTGGTGGTGTTTGAGAAAGAGTAAAAATGTGCGTAGAGACAAGGCATACCTTGTCTCTACGCTACTTTCAATCCTGCCTCTCCTGCCCACTTCTTCACCAATACCATCTCCTCCTTGGTGGGTCTTCGATTGCGTAATCCCTTAATCTGTACAATAGCGTAATTACTCACTTCAATCGTCAACATTCGTTCTCCCTCTTCAAAATCTTCATTCCCCTGCTTCAATTGACGAAGTGAAAAGATAAGGCTCATTTCCTGAAAGCTACGCAAGATATACGTAGCCACACAATGCCCCATATTCTTTCCTTCTTCCCGCAAGGTATCAGCACTATGTAATTGTCGAATCGCATAATGTGCCGTTGAATGTTTAGCCTTTACTATCGAGTGTTTAAACTCCTTGATAGAAGCTTTGCCCCAAGATGCCTTTTGGATATAATGGTAAAAGAAAACACGCAAATCATCGTACTGTGAAAACTCACTAGGTAATCGTCCATTATTTCCTAACACTCGTCGATTCTCTTCTGCAAACTTCCCTACAAAGTCCAGAAACTCCTTATAATTTCGTAGAAAAGAAGCTTTCGTTCGTCCCTTCAAACTATAGTTCTTCTCTCTCCCGTATTGGTAGCGGATATACAATAAGATCTCTTTCATATTAGGAGTGCCCTCTGTAAAATGACGTGCTAAAAAGCCGATCACCTCCTTAAAAAAGCCCTCATCAGCAATCTTAGCCGTCCGCACAAAATCTGCCACTTGTTGTGCCAACTCCTTACTTCCACCAGCTACCCGCACGAGCGCAAAACGGTATGCTTGTTCAATAGTAGCTTCGTCATGTGCCTCCATAAAGTAATGCGCTACCTTCTTGCTTAGTTTCACAGGCAATCCTTCCGTCTGTCGAACATTCCCCCCACTTGCTATTTGAAAATAACACTTGAGTTTCATATCCCATTCCGGATTATTAACCATCCAATAATAAAGCTTATCCAATTTCAAGAATTTTGGTACCTCATACTGTTGGAAGAGATGATCTCTTAAGCTAACAAACAAGCATTTATTGTCTGCCGAAGCCTTATCACAATCCCAATCTGCTGGCTCTCTTACCCACTTATCTGCATACTGGATAAATGTCGCAAAGTAGGTCATTAAACGCTGTGTTATACCCGCCCCTTTTCGATGAATTTTCACCAATAAAGGTAAGACTTTCAACCAAGATCCTTTGTCTTGAATACTTTTCTGAATGACCTCCATTTGGTCTTTCTTAATATTACTCACCAAAGAAACTGCTTCGTCTTCTGTCGCTCCACATCCTTGTAAAATAGCCATCAAGTAAGCTTCCAATAAACTCTTCGCCTGTACCGTCTGATAAAAATAAATCTTTTCCTCTTTGCTCAAAGAAGGGAATAAACGACGATAGGTAAATTGTCCTTGTAGAATATTCTCAAAAAGAGTCAAACCATCATCACTCAAGATACAAGACAAAATAACGGGGGCATCTACTTCTATCCGAAATACCTCGCTTAGTAATCGTTGTAAACAAGCAATAGGCTCTTCACCAATTTGCTCATAATCAAAGGCTTCAAAATCCATCCAGCGATAATTGCCCTTCGCAACCAATAGTTCTACCAAGCGAATCAAGTGCTCTACTTGTACCTTTGAGAGGAAGAACTTTTCTGGCTCATCGCCTTCATTCTTCCAAAACCATTTATGACTTTTACTTTTTTTCTCTCGCCTCGCATTTGAATGCGTATCTTTAGCACCCGTATATTTACCCGTATATTGAGATTCGTAAATCGTTGAAATTCGCTCCCAACGTTTTGCTTTAATTTGCGTATCAAAGAAACGCGTTCGTACTAAAAAATAAAGCATTTTTTGTGCTGCTGGCTTTCCATGTTGAAAGAATTTTGCCAGCATTTTATAAGCCGAAAAATGTTTCGGCAAATCATGCGGATGTACCTCTCCCCAATACAGCCCCTCAATAATCGAACTAACATGATAACAATTATAGGTTTGGAGGATGGTATCAGCAAGCTTCCGCTGTCGTTTTCGAGAACAACGCCGTGCCATAATCATTGTTTAATTTGAACAATAGAAAGGCTGTTCAGCAAGTGTAAAACTGCTGGTAAAAGCTTAGCCCTTCTTTAAAAAAGAATGTGGAAAATTAGAGAAGTGAATGACGCATCATAATCTAAGGTGATATACTTAATACACCTTTAACACATTATGAAACATGCAGTAATAAAGACCAGTAGGACACTGGTGTTTATATAAAAAAACCTATTGGAATGAAAACAGTGAAACGCATGACTATAACATTGAGGGTGTTAAAAATTTGGTTTGCGTCGTTTGACAATCATACAATCATAATGAGTGGTGGATAGTTCCGAGGGATTGAAAAAAAATGAAATTTACATTTTAACGTCCGACGATTTGCGCCCGACGTCCGACGAAATCACCCTCCTCGGAGGGCTTAGGAGTAAGTTATCGGAGTGGCTTGTACAGACGTCCATTTTAGGGCGTCTCAGGTCAGAACGATAAAGACTAAATTTATTCTTCTTTACTTCGATAGTAGGAGTCAAATTTTTTCAATAGCTTTGCCAGTCATTGTCTGGTCAATGGAGGACTATTCCAATTTGGCAGACAGTGTCTGCCAAAAATCTTAAAACCAATCTCTTTAACATGTACTTATTTTTCGATACCGAAACCAACGGACTTCCCAAAAACTGGAAAGCCCCCGTTACCCAAGTCAATAACTGGCCACGTCTCGTACAAATTGCCTGGATATTATATGATGCAAAAGGCAATGAAGTAGATCGCAACGATCACATTATACAACCCGTTGGTTTTAGCATTCCGCGTGCAGCCTCCGATGTACATGGTATTACACTTGCTCGCGCCAAAGCAGAAGGGATTCCTCTTCAAACAGTACTACAAGAAATGGCCGACCAAATCGGCAAATCAACACATTTAGTAGCCCACAATATGAGCTTTGATGAAAAAATTGTGGGAGCCGAATTTTTACGATCAGGTTTTCCGAATACTATACCCAACAAAAAGCGACTTTGCACCATGCACAGTAGCACCGACTTTTGTGCCATTCCGGGCATGTATGGCTATAAATGGCCCAAATTGAGTGAACTACACATCAAATTATTTGGGAAAGATTTTGAAGAAGCCCACAATGCAGCAGCCGATATTAATGCAACCGCGAAGTGTTTTTGGGAATTGAAGAAGCGAGGAATTATGTAATTGTAGGGGCAATAAGAGATAAGTGTCTCACAACCTGTCATATCTTGAGTAGGAAGCGAGCAAAAAAAGAGGATTATCTTTAGATATGACAGGTTTAGTAAGAGGGCAAAAGTGGGTTAACACCTACACTTTTACAGAGACACCAACACCACTATCTACTTGACAAACAACAACTAACACCAAAAAAAAATCAATTTTAAAGCGACAAATCTGCATTATTGTATTTTAAGACCGAGGTAACATTTGATAGTTTTGAGTATATATTTTTCAATCTCAAATAATTTACTCATGTTACCTTTTTCAAAAAAATCCATCGTTTTAACCATAAGTCTGTTATGCTTATATCTCCCATTCCTATCTGCCCAAAATTGTCCC
>JAHDHP010000145.1 GCA_020631245.1 Bacteroidota bacterium
ACTTGCTGTAATTGTTTCTACTACAACGGTAGTGATACCATTACTTAGTTTTACTATTAATTCTTCATCTGTACTATTCGTATAAAACCAGTGGTAGTAGCTAATTTCACCATCTATATAAGTTGATAAATCAAATATTGGTGAGCTTAGAATCACTGTTCCATTGTCTACATCATCATCATCAGGATTAGCATTATTGGCGTTTCCTGTTACAAACGCCTGTGTACCAAAGTCACCCGATAAATCACTACTTGGATTACTCTCATTACCACCATCCATCGTTCCATACGGTGTATCTAATACCCACTGTCCATCAGTAGCGGTGCCTCCAGTTGTCCAACCAAAATCTAATACAAAGTCATCATAATAACCTGTTGTTAAATTGATCGTAATCGTATTATTGGTAGGATCAAGGCTTTGAGAGCTGATTGAGTTGGTGATATAGCCCCATTGTCCTGCAATAATATCAAAGGTGCCTGAATTAGGTAATGGAATAGAAAAACCACCAGAGCCATTACTTGTTGCTGTGTAGGTATTCGTTCCATCACTCAATACAACTGATGCTCCACCAATGCCTGTTCCACCTATTTGGGTATTTACTTGCCCGTTGAGGGTAAATGGAGTAGGCAATACTAAATTACTCACCTCAAATTGGTCAATTCCTCCTTCTACGATACTCGCTGTACCATTATCACTCGCTTCCACTATCAAGCGCATATTGGCGGTTGGCGTCAAGTAATTGGCTATTTGAATCGTACTTTGTGTCCAAGTAGCATTGCTCGCAGTAATCGTCTCCACCGTTGCAGTAGTAATACCATTATCTAACTTTACTACTAAGTCATCGCCCGAACCATTGGTATAAAACCAACGATAATAAGATACTTGGCCATCTACATAACCTGATAAATCGAAAACAGGAGAGGTCAATATGACTGGTCCACCTTCTACATCATCCATATCTGCATTCGGGTTATTCATATTACCAGTCACATAAGCTTGATCACCAAAATCACCCACTACATCTGCTCCTGGATTACTTGGACTGCCTGCATTACTGGTTCCATAAGGTGTATCTAATACCCATTGTCCAGCAGTACCTGTTCCCCCTGTTGTCCAACCAAAGTCTAAGACAAAATCATCGTAATAACCTTCTGCTAATTGTATCGTAATCGTATTATTGCTAGGATCGAGACTTTGAGAGCTTATAGAGTTTGTTATATAGCCCCATTGTCCTGCAATAAGATCGAAAGTACCTTGATCTGGTAATGGAATCGAGAATCCACCAGAGCCATTACTTGTTGCTGTATAGGTATTTGTTCCATCACTCAACACCACCGATGCTCCGCCAATACCTGCTCCGCCTACTTGGGCATTTACTTGTCCATTGAGGGTAAATGGAGTAGGTAGTACCAAATTACTCACCTCAAATTGGTCGATTCCTCCTTCTACGATACTCGCTGAACCATTATCACTTGCCTCTACTATCAAGCGCATATTGGCGGTTGGTGTCAAGTAATTGGCTATTTGAATTGTACTTTGTGTCCAAGTAGCATTGCTCGCAATAATCGTCTCTACCGTTGCAGTGGTAATACCATTATCTAACTTCACTACTAAGTCATCGCCCAAACCATTGGTATAAAACCAACGATAATAGGATACTTGTCCATCTGCATAACCTGATAAATCGAAAACAGGAGAGGTCAATATGACTGATCCACCT
The DNA here is from genome assembly GCA_020631245.1 of Bacteroidota bacterium. GTDB lineage: Bacteria > Bacteroidota > Bacteroidia > Chitinophagales > UBA2359 > JAHDHP01. Next base: position 1,721 of record JAHDHP010000145.1, read on the forward strand.
TCTACATCATCCATATCTGCATTCGGGTTATTCATATTTCCAGTTACATAAGCTTGATCGCCAAAATCACCCACTACATCTGCTCCTGGATTACTTGGACTGCCTGCATTACTGGTTCCATAAGGTGTATCTAATACCCATTGTCCAGCAGTACCTGTTCCCCCTGTTGTCCAACCAAAGTCTAAGACAAAATCATCGTAATAACCTTCTGCTAATTGTATCGTAATCGTATTATTGCTAGGATCGAGACTTTGAGAGCTTATAGAGTTTGTTATATAGCCCCATTGTCCTGCAATAAGATCGAAAGTACCTTGATCTGGTAATGGAATCGAGAATCCACCAGAGCCATTACTTGTTGCTGTATAGGTATTTGTTCCATCACTCAACACCACCGATGCTCCGCCAATACCTGCTCCGCCTACTTGGGCATTTACTTGCCCGTTGAGGGTAAATGGAGTAGGTAGTACTAAATTACTCACCTCAAATTGGTCAATTCCTCCTTCTACGATACTCGCTGTACCATTATCACTCGCTTCCACTATCAAGCGCATATTGGCGGTTGGCGTCAAGTAATTGGCTATTTGAATCGTACTTTGTGTCCAAGTAGCATTGCTCGCAGTAATCGTCTCCACCGTTGCAGTAGTAATACCATTATCTAACTTTACTACTAAGTCATCGCCCGAACCATTGGTATAAAACCAACGATAATAGGATACTTGTCCGTCTGCATAACCTGATAAATCGAAAATAGGGGAAGTTAATATTACTGGTCCACCTTCTACGTCATCCATATCTGCATTCGGGTTATTCATATTACCAGTTACATAAGCTTGATCGCCAAAATCACCCACTACATCTGCTCCTGGATTACTTGGGCTTCCTCCGTTGCTTGTTCCAAAAGGCGTATCTAATACCCATTGTCCATCGGTACCCGTTCCTCCAGTTGTCCAACCAAAATCTAAGGCAAAGTCATCATAATAACCTTCTGCTAAATTGATCGTAATCGTATTATTACTAGGGTCGAGGCTTTGAGAGCTTATCGAGTTGGTTATATAGCCCCATTGTCCTGCGATGAAATCGAACGTACCTTGATCAGGTAATGGAATACTAAAGCTACCTGATGCATTTGCTGTAGCAGTATAAGTAGTTGTCCCATCACTTACAATGATTTCAGCTCCTCCAATACCAGCACCACCTACTTGAGCATTTACTTGTCCATTTAAAGTAAATGGTGTAGCAGTTGGACCCAAGTTGGTTACTTCAAATTGATCAATTCCTCCTTCTACAAGGTGTCCATTCCCAAAATCACTTGCTTCCACAATCAACTGCATATTTGCAGTTAAGGTCATATAGTTAGACACCTGAATAGTTGCTAATTCCCAAGAAGACATTGGATCAGTACTAGTAATGGTTTCAACTACAACAGTATTGATTCCATTAGTCAACTTCACCACCAAATCATCATCTGGGGGGGTATTCCCACCAGCATTAAAAAACCAACGGTAATAGGAAATTTCTGCATCTGCATAAGTTGACAAATCAAAAACAGGGGAAGTCAACACCACCACACCACCGTCTATATCATCATTTCCAACACCCCCTCCAGCATTTCCTGTTACATAAGCCTGTGTTCCAAAATCTCCAGTAACATCACTTCCAGGATTAGCATCATTATTGGTATTGTATGACGTTCCAATGGGCGTATCTAACACCCAATCTCCAGTGGCAGCATTTCCACTAGTCGTCCAACCAAAATCTAAGGCAAAATCATCATAATAACCTTCTGCCAAACTCACGGTTACTGTATTATTATTAATATCATAATTTTGTGTACTTACATTGTTGGTAATATAACCCCACTTCCCTGCAATTACCTCAAATGCACCTTGACCAGGTAGAGGAATAGAAAAATTACCCGACCCATTACTTGTAGCTGTATAGGTACTGATTCCATCACTAATTACAATTGATGCCCCACCAATAGCAGCCCCATTCGATTGTACATTTACTTGTCCTTGTAAAGTAAACGGTGTACTCGCACCTAGTGGTGCATCTTGAAGAGTTGTTACCCCATTTGAAAAGCTCACAGAATAAGAGTCGTTTACAAAACCAGGAGCCGAATAATCTACTGTATAAGTACCTGTATTTAAAAACCCAACTACATAATAACCATTTGCATCCGTCGTCACAGTAGCACCAGACACCCCATTTACTGTTACTGTAGCACCAGGAATCGGATTACCATTTGTTGCATCTGTCACTACACCTTCTACAAAACTAGCAGGTGTATAATTAGGCTCCAATATAAATAGCCCCGCTTCAATATCCGTAGCAGCAATTATTCCATTTGAAAAATGAGGGTACACCCCCCAACAACCGGTAAAACCACCACTACCAGGGTTAATAGAAGTATCATAATAACCTACTTCTACTAAATACTGTGGATGAGTTATATCTAAAATGCGTACTCCATCACCATAAAAAGAAATAAATGCAAAATCACCCTCTACATGTACATTATGAGGAATCACATTTCCTCCAGGTGAGGATTGATACTTATCTAATAATTTAATGTCTGTAATATCCGAAACATCATAGGCTTCAACAAAGCCGCCACCTACTTCATCAGTCGTCAACACATATTTACCATCATCGGTCGGCCAAACATTATGGGTAAAATTATTTGTCGTATTTTGTTGTCCTAATACAACAGGATTTGATTTGTTGGAGACATCAATCGCTCGAAATCGCCCCACATTCACTTCTGCTGTCCATAAAGTATCTCCACGTACAAAGGCATCGTGTACATATGCATCATTATAAACTCCTAAAATAGGGGGATTTAATGGATTCGCATTCAAATCAATTATAATCACTCCTTGATTGCTAAAGTTTGCTCCAATGATATAGCCTATTCCATTTTCATCAATCCAGATATTGTGAGCTGTACTAAAACTAACCGACCCACTACCCGACCACCAACTAATATCTGTTGATGCATTAATAGGACTAGGCAAATTGGTCAAATCAATAATCTGTAAACCGGGGCTAGAGGATGCCTCATCTATTACATAGGCATAATCTCCCCATACATGTGCATCTCTCCAATAAGTCCATGGACCTGGCTCATCTAATAACTGAACTGGATTTGTAGGATCCGTAATATCCTGAATAGTTGTAGCAGTAGCAGTCGTTGCTATCGCATAAAATCGTCCACCTCGTTCAAAACCCCACACATCACTCATATCTTCATCCGTTCCATTAAAGGTCGTCCGAGATTTTAAACTAAGGTTAAGTTGGGCATAAGTTAGACTATTTGCACATAGCAGTACTAATAAACATAATATCATATGTTTACCGATGAAATAAATAGGATTATACACAGTAAAATATTTGTGTAATCAAATGATTACGGGTGTGATTAATTATACAGTTGAGAAGGAAGCTTGAGATTAAAATGACGCATAAGATCTACTTGTAAACCATAAAAGTACAACTTTTTTAACATTTTATAAGTAACATTGTTTAGATTCCCACCTACATCCATGTAAAATTATTATTCATATTACTTAATCACATACAATATTCACATAAAACCATTATCCCATATAAGTACTGCTATGTATTTCATTTAAAACAGACAGCCTCTCAAGCCATTCCTTTTTTTATTTCAAAAAATCTGCTTTTTTCCTTAAATTCGTGGCATAAAATTTTGTATTAACAGATAATGTCTGTATTAGATTGATTGTATCATTAAAAAACGATACCATCAAGCCAGATTTTAAACAAAAAACTACAAACAAAATATATGGATCAATTAAAAGCAACATTTGCTGATAAAGCTAGAGCCTTAGCTGGAGAGTTAAAGCCTTTTTTTAAAGAGCATGGTGATATTGTTGTTGGACAAGTCACTTTAGGACAATTAAGAGGTGGAATGAGAGGGGTGAAAAGCTTGATCACTGAAACATCTCAATTATCTGCAAAAGAAGGTATTCGTTTTCGCGGATATTCAATCCCTGAATTAAAGAAGTTGTTACCCAAAGCACCTGGCTGTACAGAGCCTTTACCAGAAGGTATTTTTTATCTAATGCTTACGGGAGAGCTTCCTACAGAAGAACAAGTAAAATCACTAAGCCGAGACTGGGCAAAACGTAGTTATGTGCCTGATCATGTGTTTGCTGTATTGAATGCGCTTCCAGCGGAAACACACCCAATGACTCAATTAAGTAGTGCTATTATTGCGTTACAAACAGACTCTAAGTTTGCACAAGCTTATGCGGATGGAATTAGCAAATATGACTATTGGAACCCGATGTATGAAGATTGCATGAATCTAATTGCTAGTTTACCTCGTATTGCTGCCTATATTTACCGTCGTACTTTCCACAATGGAGATCATATTGATCCAAACCCAGAATTAGATTGGGCAGGAAACTTTGCACATATGCTTGGTGTCAATGATAGTGACGAGTTCAAGAGTTTGATGCGCTTGTATATGACTATTCATGCTGACCATGAAGGAGGAAATGCTTCGGCTCACTCTACCCACCTTACTGGTTCTACTTTGAGTGATGCCTACTACTCTTTAGCTAGTGGCATGAATGCATTGGCTGGTCCATTGCATGGTTTAGCAAATCAAGAGGTGATAAAGTGGGTGCTCAAAATGTGTGAAGAATGTGGTACCGATAGTCCTAGTAAAGAGCAAATTGAAAAATATGCACGCGATACAATGGCAGCTGGTCGAGTGATTCCTGGTTATGGACATGCTGTGCTTCTTATTCCTGATCCGCGTTTTACTGCTCAATATGAATTTGCCAAAAAATATTTCCCAGATGATACTTTGGTTAATGTAATTTGGGATATTTATGAGGTAGTGCCTAAAGTGCTAGGAGAGAAAGTTTCAGTAAAGAGTCCTTGGCCAAATGTAGATGCTCACTCGGGTGCTACTCTAATGCATTATGGCTTGAAAGAATTTAATTTCTATACCGTTCTTTTTGGTGTTTCTAGAGCATTAGGCGTATTATCTTCTCTTTGTTGGAGTAGAGCAATGGGCTTACCGCTCGAACGTCCAAAATCTGTTTCTTTTGAATGGATTAAGCAATTTGCAGCAGAACAAGAAAAAGTGGAAGGGTAAAAACGATTGAACGTCCGACGATGAACAATTGAACGTATAACGAATTATTAAACACAGTTAATTGTTCTTCAACAAGATGCTGAAACTTCTTGTTTTGACCACGAGCAATGACCCTGACAGTACCTTCATCGTCGGTCGTTTAACCGTGAATCGTTCAATCGTTTTTGCGTGAGGGATAGTAGTGGTAGCTTGGTGAAATCGGTGCTTTTGTGAAGCAAAGACTAGCAGGGCTGACAGCGGAAGACACTGCTAGGACTATGCTGAACTAGCAACGATGAAGCAACTACAAACGGATAGCCCGACCCTATTTTTGCCAATCGAAACCTGTCAGCTTGGCAAAACCTAACAGCTTGATTGGCAAAAATAGGGGCACGCCCAAAAAAATAAAATAATTTAAATGCACCACTCCATTTTATATAGAGCTTGGTGCTTTTTTTATCGTTTCTCAAAACTTCTTTCTCTATGCATTTATCTCCTAAAGAACTAGACCATTTCTTTTATTTGATAAGAAGTGTTAGCCTATTTATTTGCCAAACGGATGATAGTTTTCCCACTTTATCTACGATAGAACAAATACCTATTCTTTCTCCTGAAGATCGCTGGGATCTGGAAAATGAAATTGTTACTAATCCAAGAGTTTTGAAACAGTTTTTGGAACAGAATCCATATGATATGTCGGAAGAAGATATGGGATTTATTGAGACTTGGCGTCATGCCATCTACGGAGAGTTTTTCTTGTATAAGTTGCTAAAAAATTATGCGGTTTTTGTTCATACAGAAAGTGGAAAGGCTTATGGTGTACTAGCTTTGAATGACCCTTTTGACTACATGGTACAGCAAATTCCTGCTTATATTAATGCGGTATTGCTGCCTTATAAAGATAAAATCACTTATACAGGAACCTTGTCTAGTTATCGTTTATTTTTTGGGGGAGGTATTAAGAAAAGTATCAAAGAGATGTATGATACTGCCAAAGCGCAGTATGGGATTATTACGAGCTTGCCACATGAAGAGGAAGATGCAATGACTTTGGTTGAAAATCGACTTGCGTTTTATCTAAAAAGTCAATCTAACTTTTATAGATATGAAGATGAAATAGCTAGTATTTTAAAACAACATCCATCTTTAAGCAGTAGGTATTACCATTTGTCGGGAAAGGCTTTTGCTCGCTCAATAGCTGACAATTTGCGTCGAATGGGCATTGAAACAGGCTGGTTTGGCTTAATGGTGGATATGATTATTGCGAGTGGTCCAGATAAAAAAACATTGGAGGCAAATATTAAAAAAATATTGCCTCCAGATAGGTGGGATGATCCTTATTTGTTCCAACTTAAAAAGAAGAAGTAAGAGGCTGTCTTGATTTAAGGATTAGAGCTGAAAAAGCTAACACCCGCAAGCGGTTCACTCCATTTAAATCAAGACAACCTCTAAGGCAGATTATTCTCTTTCCTTATTTGCAGGTGAGTCTTCCCCTTCTTCAATTAAAGGCTCACTTAATTTTAGTTTTTCTTCTTCATTACCAAGCACTTCAATAATAATGTCCTCCTCTTCTGTCTCTTTATTATTGACGATTCCTACTTCTTTATATGGGTTTTGTAACTCCATCACAGGAGCAGCAGCCTCTACATCTTCCTCTTCTAGTGGTGGTTCAGGTTCTTCCTGCTTTTCTTCTTTAGGCAATTCTTTCTTACGCAAGTTAGTTCCACTACCAAGTTTGACTAATCGTACATCTCCATATTTTTTAACTCCTGTTTCCCAATTGGGTGTCGTACCATCGCTATTAGGTAAAAGGTGGGTAATTTCGTTGCCAGCTACTAAAATATCTCCCTCACTAGTTTCTTCTACTTGATAAGCCTTTTCATAAAGCCCTTTTCCTGTTGTTATCTCCCATTGATGCTCCCCATTCTTATCTGTTTTCATCAGCCACATACTTCCTTTTTCAGGACTAGAAGACCCCATAGCTCCTACTAATAAAATATGTCCATCTTTACTAAGCTTCATATCGTAAAACTCATCTCCACCTTTACCACCAAATCTTTTTTCCCAAAGTACATGTCCTCTTCCATCCATTCGCATCAACCAACCATGTCCATCTATGGGATCTAGTAAATCCATAGTAGTACCAGCCAACATATAGGTACCATCGTTGAGTGGTAAGACCGTATTAATCATATCAGCTACCTCTTCCAATCCCATCCAACTTTTCCAAAGTATTAAGCCTTCATCATCTACCTTTACCAAAAAGGGGTCTTCTTTTTTAACTCCTTCAAACTTACTGGTTGCAGAAATTAGATATCCATTGTCTAAGGTTTCATGAAAATCAGTTACAACAACCATCCGATCAGTATGAACACGTTCATCCCACTGAATCCCCCCCAAAGAATCTATTTTTAGTAACCAAATAAAGTGATCCATCTCAAAATTGGTATTTCCACCCGTCACTTCCAAACTTCCCAAATGCTTCGTGCCTGCTATGACAAACTCTCCATTTTTCTTCCGAATAATAGCATGACCCTTCTCTGTTTTTTTCGATCCATAGGTTTTATTCCACTCTACAATTCCTTCTTCATCCAACTTTACCACCCACAAATCGCTTTGTCCTTTTCCTTTTGAGGAAGTAGAACCTACCAAAATATAACCTCCATCACCTGTACTTACGATGTCTTTCAAAATATCTGTATCATCTCCTCCGATAGTTCGCTCCCAAAGCATCTCCCCTTCTTCATCTGTTTTAAACAACCATGCATCCGATTTTCCAGCTCCTTTTGATTCTGTTTCACCTACAAAGATGTATCCGTTCTCCGCAGGAATCATTTTGTGTATAACTTCCTGTTTATTTCCTCCATAGGTTTGTTCCCATTGTAATTCTGGTAAGACTTTACCTAATGAAAGTGCTGATAATGTGAGGGATAGAGGGAGTAATAGTAAGAGTAAAGGTTGCTTCATGACGTATGATTTTCCTACAATTTAAGAAAATTATACTTACGCAAACAAATAATTACTAGTTTTTTTTGCAAATAAAAAAAGTGCCATATATAATTTTATTACATAACATTAGACTATCTCTATTGCTCATATTTATTTAAAGGCTAGGTAGTATTACAGATAAATTTATTGTCAGATATAGATTAAAGACTTATTATGTATTACATATACAAATGTCACTGTTTTGTCAGACATGCTATTTACCTATTCATATACACTTCTCTAATCCCACTTTGTTACATAGTCAAGCTTTTTTTGCCTCACTTTTCTTAATTCATAAATACCAACTATATTTTTTCACTTCATCTGAACCTTTAAGCTCTAAATAGCATTCTGTCAATGGTTATAAGTTCTTTTGATTTTGGAACAAAGAAAGTCTACCTCTAACAAGCCCTAAAAAAAATATAAGCCCCCCATTCAAACCTTTTATAAACACAATAGTCTAAGCAACGTTTTATACCATCTATAGCCATCTGAAAATCAACAAAATAACAATGTACCCCTTCCTAAAAAATCGCTGCAATTATAGATTTTATTTTGTATTTTTGTATCGTAATTTAGAACCTAATCTTAATTCAAACTAAAATTATACATTTTTATTTAACAGTATCAACTATGAGAAAAAATATGTTTAACCACCTATTTACGGTTTTACTACTT
>JAHDHP010000146.1:0-6800 GCA_020631245.1 Bacteroidota bacterium
CGTTCCACCGTTCAATCATTCCACCGTTCAATCATTCCATCATCAATCTTAATCAACTCAATCTTGCCCCTATTTTCCACCTCAATAAAGGCATCATGCACCTTCGCACGATCCTGTTCAAAAGGAACCACAATTTCACCTTTTATATTAATCACCCCATACTTTCCATTTTTCATCCCAACAATAAACGAGGTGCTTTCAGATCGAAAAAAATTAAAAGCCTCGTATGCATAGGGTAATAAAAGTTCTCCAACAGTATTAACCACCCCCCATTTTTTGTTTTTTTGTACAAATGCAATACTATCTTTAAAAGGATAGGCATGTTCATGAACAACAGGTACAACGATCTCGCCTGTTCGGTTAATAAACCCCATTTTAAGCCCTTGAACAACGAGTGCCAATCCATCTGAAAAAGGTTTTACATTATTATATATAGGAGGAACCACTTCTTCTCCCTTTGTATTAATAAAACCTACTTTATGGTGCTGCCGAATAATTCCTAAACCTTCGTGAAAAGAAATCGCCCAATCATAAACAAAAGGTATAATTACTTCCTGCTTTTGATTAATGACGCCCCATTTACCAGACTTTTGGACAGTAAATAAGCTATCTTCTTGTACTACTTTATAGATTTCGTCATATTGAGGAGCTACAAGTATTTCACCTTCCTTCGTACTAATGCCATATAAACCATTTAGTTCTATACATCTGAAGCCCGCAGAAGATTGCATAAAATCAAAGGCAATGCTTATTTCATCACTAGAACCAGTTGGACTTAACTCCTCTTCTTCAGAAATATTTATAGGAGGCAGTTCGATAGGGCGGGTTTCTAACGAATTACTATCCGTCTTTGAAATACTTCCTGTATTTTGTGCGAGTGTATAAAAAGGAAATAAGAGAGTAAATAATAATAAGTAAATGTATATGCGATTCACACAATAGGTCAACATAGTTTAAGGAGATTAATTTATTCGAAATAGAGAGGGGAATGAGGCAGGCGCAAAACTAAAATAGGGGTCTTAAAATATAACACAATATACAAAAATAATTCTAAGAATAGAGAATGCCTAAAAATAGAAATAATTCCATTGATTTACTCCGGGGTTTCATTATGATGCTCATGGCGATTGATCACGTCGGTTTGTTTGTAGGGAAAGTACACGCTTCCGAATTTTGGGGCGTCAACCTAAATCCCTACGAAAGTACAGGCTGGTTTCTTTCACGCCTGATTACCCACTTTTGCGCACCGGGCTTTTTTCTACTCATGGGGATGAGCATGGCCTTTTTTGCGGTAAGTCGTACTCAAAAAGGATGGTCACAAGGAAAAATTAGCCAATACTTTATCAAACGAGGTTTATTACTCGTATTCGTACAGTATTTTATTGAAGCACCTGGTTGGGCATTAGGGATGATCTTTGCCAATGGAGACGCCATGCCCAATCACCCCATGCCAGGCACAGAAGGCCCCGTGTTCCTATTTTTTGCCGTATTATCTATACTCGGTTTTTCCATGTTGGTGACAGGTCTGCTCCTGCGTTTTTCTAGCAAAATACTAGCTCCTATTCCCATTTTATGTGTCACTCTTTCTTGGTGGATCATCCCCGATCCTTCAGGAGTAGATACGGCTTTTCATCCTTTTTTGCGTTTTTTAATGATTCCGGGAACTTCTAGCCCTGTTGTGGTGATTTACCCCTTAATTCCCTGGGTGGGTGTTGCCATACTAGGGGTATTGTTAGGACGCTTACTAATGCAACAAAAAGAGCAAGCTTATTCCATTATACTAGGAATGGGAATTAGTTTTCTAATTGCCTTCTTCCTGATACGCAGTGTAGGCGATTTTGGTAATTTCCAATACTCCAACACTAGTACTTGGATCGACTATTTTACCCTTATCAAATATCCACCTAGTCTCTGCTTTTTGCTCTTTACACTAGGCGTCAATTTGGTGCTGTTTTATGGTTTCCATAAAACCAGTACCTTTTTCACTAAAACACCCTTGCTTGTATATGGACAAACAGCCTTGTTTTTTTACATCGCTCATCTCTATGTTTATGCTGTTATGGGCTGGCCATTTCCATCAGGAGCGGCCTTGTGGGTGGTGTATATCGCTTGGATGCTAGGTCTCATTATCTTGTATTTTTTATGTAAAAGATACCGTTCTTTCAAAAATGCAAAGCCTTTAGATTCTCTGTGGCGTTTTTTTTGAGAGAATTGTTTATTTTTGCACCCTCAACACGATTAACAATTTTACGATTGAACATCCAACAGTTTATTGCTTTAAATGGAGACGTAAAATCTTTTGATATTACCTTAAATCGTCGGACGTAAATCGTCGGACGTAAAACGAAATATATTCAACTATGGACACAAAATACAACCCGTCGAACATAGAGTCGAAATGGTATGATTACTGGATGGAGAAAGACTTTTTTCACTCTGTCCCTGATGAAAGAGAAGCATATACAATTGTCATACCTCCACCTAATGTCACGGGTGTCCTACACATGGGACACATGTTGAATAATACCATTCAAGATGTCTTGATTAGACGTGCGCGAATGCAGGGATATAATGCTTGTTGGGTACCAGGTACCGACCATGCGTCCATTGCTACCGAAGCAAAGGTGGTAAAAATGTTAGCAGCACAAGGCATCAAAAAATCAGATATTACCCGCGAAGAATTTCTCAAATATGCTTTTGAGTGGAAAGATAAATACGGAGGCATTATCCTCAAGCAATTGCGTACACTAGGTGCCTCTTGCGACTGGAAACGCACGCGCTTTACAATGGAACCTAAGTTATCGGATGCCGTGATTAAAGTATTCGTAGACCTATACCATAAAGGGCAAATTTATCGCGATTTTCGAATGTGCAACTGGGATCCTGCTGCTAAAACAGCACTCTCAGACCAAGAGGTGATTCACCGAGAAGAAAAGTCAAAACTCTACCATGTACGCTATCAAGTGGAGGGATCAGATGAATATGTAACCATCGCTACCACCCGCCCTGAAACGATTCTTGGCGATACAGCCGTTTGTTTCCATCCCGAAGATGAACGTTATCAAGCATTTAAAGGAAAGCGTGTCATCGTACCAATGGTCAATCGTTCTATTCCATTGATTTATGATGAGTATGTAACGATGGAGTTTGGTACTGGTGCCTTAAAAGTAACACCCGCCCACGATACCAATGACTTTGCACTTGGGCAAAAACACAACTTAGAAATTATCGACATCTTTAATGATGATGGTACGCTTAATGAAAAAGCCGAATTGTTTGTGGGAATTGATCGCTTTGAAGCGCGTAAATTAGCAGTAGCAGAGTTGGAGAAATTAGAGGCTTTGGTGAAGGTAGAAGAAATTGATAATAAAGTAGGCTACTCAGAGCGTACTGATGCAGTCGTAGAACCCAAATTGAAGCAACAATGGTGGATGGATATGAGTCATGTTACTCCAAAAGCATTGTCTTCCGTTATGGAGGACGAAATTAAATTCTATCCAAAGAAATACAAAAATGTATATCGCCACTGGCTCGAAAATATCAAAGATTGGTGTATCTCTCGACAATTGTGGTGGGGACAACGAATCCCTGTCTATTATATCAATGGTGATCAAGAAAACTATGTGGTAGCCGAAACAGCCGAAGAGGCCTTAAAAATGGCACAAGAAAAGACTGGTAACGCTAGTTTAACCGCCGCCAACCTCGAACAAGATCCCGATGTAGTCGATACTTGGTTCTCTTCCTGGCTCTGGCCCATTAGTGTATTTGATGGTTTTGAAACCAAAGAAGAAGTCGATTATTATTACCCTACTTCAGTGCTAGTAACAGGTTGGGATATTATCTTTTTCTGGGTAGCGCGGATGGTAATGGCAGGCTACGAATGGCGACAAGAACGCCCTTTTGAAGCGGTATATTTTACAGGAATGGTACGCGATCCACAGCGTCGCAAAATGTCCAAGTCTTTAGGTAACTCTCCCGATCCTGAAGACCTCATCCGTGACTATGGAGCCGATGGAGTACGCTTAGGTTTATTATTATCTTCTCCCGCAGGTGGCGACTTATTATTCGAAGATAAACTTTGTGAACAAGGACGTAACTTCTCCAATAAAATTTGGAATGCCTTGCGCTTGGTAAAAGGATGGGAAGTAACAGAAGGAACCAACGAAAATAATCTTCCTACTATTGCTTGGTTTGAAAGCAAGTTCAATCAAACATTAGTGGAAGTAGAAGAAATGTACAAGAGCTATCGCTTATCAGAAATTGTAAAGACCCTGTATAGCTTCATCTGGAATGATTTCTTTTCTGCTTATTTAGAGTTGATCAAGCCCGATTACCAAAAGCCTATTGACCAACACACTTACAACTGCACCCTTCAATTTTTCGAAGATGCGATGAAGCTCCTACATCCATTTATGCCCTTCATTACCGAAGAGGTGTACCATTTATTAAAAGACAGAGCAGAAGGAGACTGTATCATGGTTAGTGATTATCCGAAAGGTGGAACTGTCAACAAAGAAGCATTAGTGCAAGGTGATACGGCTTTAGAATTGTGGACAAAAATTCGCGATGTACGCAATCAAAACCAATTGAAACAACGCGACCCACTCACTATGTTTGCACAAGTAGGTGACGAAAGTTTACATACCGCTTTTATGCCTACCCTCAAGAAAAAAGCCTTCTTAGAATCGTTTGAGTTTACCAAAGAGGATATCGCTAATGCCACTTCTTTCCGAGTAGGAAAAGATACCTTCTATATCCAACTGGAAGGACTCGTAGACATGGAAAAAGAGAAAGAGCGAATGGAGACAGAATTAAAGTATCTAAATGGCTTGAAAGCTAAAGTATTAGGCAAACTCAATAATGAACGCTTTGTGAATAATGCACCTGCCGCTGTGGTAGAAAAAGAACGTAAAAAACTAGCCGATACAGAGGAGAAAATAAAAGTGTTAGAAGATAGCTTGGGGCGGCTAAATTAAATGACAATGAAACGATGGAACGATCAACGTGAATCGTTCCATCGTAAATCGGAACTATTCTCCCACCCATTACATTACTCTCTTGTAACCGCAGGTTGCTGCTGTCCTTACCAAAAGGAAAACCTGCCACATACTTACCAAAAGTGATCATCTATTCTCAAAAATAGATGCCCTACCTGACGTACACCTATTACAACCACCATCATTTTTATCACAGTGTAAAAAAGCCATTTACACGGTACAATCTTTAGTAACCATGTTACGTATTGATGCCAACAAAAGCATATTAGAAAATGCTTATAATATACCTGTGCAAATTTTTGCCAACGCACAAGTAAAAGTAGAACCAACCGCCCTCAAAGAATTAGAAACACTATTAGCATTAGCAGCAACCATCGAAAACATTCACCAACAAGACCCCGATTTCTTTGGGCAAGCCGCTAGTATCGAACAAGTCGCCATTACCCCCGACTTTCACAAAGGCAAAGGCATACCCATTGGTACCACCCTCAAAACCAAAGGCTTTGTCGTACCACAAGCCATCGGAAAAGATGTCAACTGCGGGATGCGGCTCTACCATACCGACCTTCAAGCCGATGACATCATGGATCACCTAGACGACTTGAAAAAAGCCATTCGTTACGTATATTTTCAAGGAGGGCGAAACATACCCATCAGCCCCAACCAAAAGAAAGCCCTCTTACAATACGGACTTACAGGCTTACTCGAAACGGCCCACGAAACCGACAACAAAGGCTTATGGAATGCTTATGACAAGGCACAACAAGAGAAAGACCTAAAGCGTGTCATTGACCACGGCTCCCTCTACACCGATGGCATTTTCGAGGGACTATCCAATTATGCCAAGCACGATTATGTCACCTACGACAGTCAAATTGGCTCCATTGGAGGAGGCAACCACTTTGTAGAAGTACAACGGATCAAAAAGATATACGACGGAGCCACCGCCTACCATTGGGGACTTAAAGAAGGGGCAGTTGTCGTCATGATTCACACGGGTTCGGTAAGTGTGGGCTATCCTACCGCCAATCACTTTGTCGATATTTTGAAAAAGGTCTATCCACCACATTTCAAACATCCACAAAATAAAATCTACCCACTTCCCATTTCCCAAAAGCATCAAGCACATTGGAATGATTTCTGGCAATCACTCTACAATGGAGCCAATTTTGCCTTCTGCAACCGTCTCTTTTTGGGCTTAATGATGCAAAAAGTCATGCGCGACCAACTAGGAAGCTGCGACTTTAAATTGTTATATGATAGCGGGCATAATATGTTGTGGGAAGAAAAAGACGAGGAGGGAAACCCTATCTTCATACACCGAAAAGGAGCCTGCCCCGCACGCGGCCCCGAACAACTACAAGGCACCCCTTTCGAGTGGACAGGCGAACCCGTCTTAATTCCCGGCTCAATGGGAGCCTCTAGTTTTATCCTTGCAGGAAATGGCTGTGCCGATTCACTTTGTAGTGCCAGCCACGGTGCAGGTCGCGCCCTCTCTCGCGGCGATAGCCTCAAAGTAGATGACCAATTATTTGAGAAATTCATGAAACAGTTTCACATCATTACACCCATTGACCCCAATGACCACCAAATTCGAGGCCGCCAAGATATTCTGGACAAATGGAAATCCGAAATCAAAAAGGAGGCTCCCTTTGCATTTAAGGATATTAGTGCCGTAATCCAAACACAAACCGACAGTGGAGTAGGGCGGTTAGTAGCAGAAGTAGAACCCATTTTCACCGTAAAAGGCTAGTAGGGGCGACCCTTGTGGTCGCCCAATGCCCAATCCACCTGTGGTCGCCC
>JAHDHP010000146.1:6900-10476 GCA_020631245.1 Bacteroidota bacterium
CCTGTGGTCGCCCCACTCCACCTGTGGTCGCCCCACTCCACCTGTGGTCGCCCCACTCCACCTGTGGTCGCCCCAATCCACCTGTGGTCGCCCCACTCCACCTGTGGTCGCCCACTCCACCTGTGGTCGCCCACTCCACCTGTGGTCGCCCCTAAATTTCATCGCACCTCGCACGATTCCGCATATTACCCCTATGATGAACTATTTTCCCTCATTTCGTGTACATTATTCGGTACATCTAATCACATATCCTTAAAATATCCAATCATGAACCAAACAATACAAAAACAAATCAACATTTTTGCCCAACAACTAGAACAGTTAAGCGACACCGAACTCGTTCAAAAATTTAATCGCGAAGTAGGCATCACTGGCTGGACAAGCACCCGTAGTGCTTACCTAGCAGCCCTTAGAAACAGCTTTGAAAAACGAGGTATTGATTACAGTGCAGTAGGAGATGGTAACGCACTTTCCCTCAAGCAACAAGTCGTATTAAACAATATGAAATTAGAAATAATAGCATGAAACGGCGGCAATTTCTCAAAAACAGCGTCCTCGGCCTCGGAAGCTTAGGACTAATGACGGGCTTATACACCTGGCAAGTTGAACCCTTTTGGGTAGAATATGTACAACATAAAATGCCCATCAAACACCTGCCCCAAGAACTAGTGGGTAAAACACTCATGCAGATCAGCGACATCCACGTTGGTAATCGTTTTGATTATACCTACCTCATTGATGCCTTCAAAAAAGCACAACAATTGCAACCCGATTTTGTCGTCTACACAGGTGATTATGTGAGTTATGAAAATGAAGCCCAATTCAAGCAATTGGAAGAGGTGATGCAACACTTGGTGAAAGGAAAACTAGGGACGATTGGTATTTTAGGCAACCACGATTATGGTCGCAATTGGGCAGAGCAAAAAGTAGCCGATCAAATAGTGGACATCCTCACCGATGCAGGGATGACCGTTCTTCAAAATGAACAACAAGAAATAAACGGCCTCAATATCATTGGTTTTGATGATTACTGGGCCATCAACTTTCACCCCGAAAAGGTCATGCAAAATTATGATTCCAACAAAGCCAATATACTACTCTGTCACAATCCCGATGTCTGCGACCTAGATGTGTGGAATGGCTACGAAGGTTGGATTTTGGCAGGACATACACACGGCGGGCAGTGCAAAGCTCCGTTTCTAACACCGCCCATGTTACCCGTCAAAAATAAATTATACTCGGCAGGTGAAATTGACCTCAAAGATGGGCGTACCTTATACATCAACCGCGCATTAGGGCATCTCTGGCAAGTCCGTTTCAATGTGCGACCCGAAGTGACCATTTTTACGTTGGAACGATAAACGATGTAACGATAAACGTCTATCGTTCAACCGCCTCTCGTTCAAACGCAAATCGTCTCATCGTTTACAGCCACACTTCTCACCACCCCCAAAGCCTGATTAATATCCCAAATCAAATCCCGACTATTTTCCACCCCAACCGATAAACGGATAAGACTATCCGTAATACCGATACGCGCTTTAAGAACAGGACACAAACCAATATGCGTCATAGAAGCAGGATGTTGCACCAAGCTCTCCGTACTACCCAAACTAACCGCCAATTTAATCAACTTAAGCGCATTCAAAAACGCAAAAGCCTCCTTTTCGCCCCCCTTAATATAAAAAGAAATCATCGCCCCCGAAGAAGAATACTGCTCCTTATAAATCCGATAAGCCCTCGAAGAAACGTCCAAACTACCCAAAAAGCACACCCATTCAACAGCAGGATGCCCTGCTAAAAACCGCGCTAAATCCTTTGCATTTCTCGCTTGCTGCTCCATTCTAACCTTCAGCGTTTCCAAGCTTCGAAGCAACAACCAACAAGTATGCGGACTTGCCATATTGCCCAAAAAAGTACGCAAGGTCTTGACCCTTTTAATCAACTTATCACTACCCAACACAGCCCCCGCAATCACATCACTATGCCCACCAATATATTTAGTAGCAGAATATATGACCAAATCCGCACCATGTTGTAACGGATTCGACCAAAGTGGCCCCATATACGTATTATCAACAGAAATAAGCACCTCCTTTTCAGCCGTGCTAAAATGCTGCGCAATCTCTTTACACATTTTTATATCTATCAAAGCATTCGTCGGATTAGCTGGCGTTTCGATATAAATATGCGCCAACTGCTTCGAATGACCCGTTTCCACGATTCGTTGAATAATCTCCGCTTTAGATTCTTGCGGATAAAAACCAACAGCATGAACACCTATTTTTTGGAGAAAATGATTGATAAAATGATCCGTGCCACCATAAGTAGGCGAGCTAAATAATAATAAATCCCCTGGAGATAAAAATTCCAATAAAGTCGTACTAATTGCCGACATCCCACTTTCAAAAACCGCACAATCATCCGCCTTATCCCAAAGGCACAGGCGATTTTCTAAGATTTCTAAATTAGGATTATTAATACGACTATATATTAAACCCAATTGCTCTTCCTGCTCCTTTTCCCGCAAGCCATAAGCCAATTCAAAGAACGATTTTCCCTCCTCTGCCGTATTGAAAGTAAAAGTAGAAGTCATAAATAACGGAGCCTTAATCGCTCCTTCCGACCACGCTGGCTCATAGCCATGTGTCATCATTAGACTTTCAGGTGATAATAATTCTTTCATATCTTAGGAATTTAAACGTTTTGGCAATCAGTCCATAGTTTTAAATACATCAAATTATTTTGTGCTAAATTACAGCATTTAGGAATATTAACCATATATTTGAAATAATGCCTTAATGTTTCCTGAATAATTGAGAAAATTAGGAAAAATGGCTTTTTATGGTACCATTTTTATATTAAAAAAGGAAAAATTCCTATGGTGAAATTAGATGCTATTGACCGACGACTTTTAGAGTTATTACAAAACGATTCCAAAGTAAATATCAAGGAAGTTGCCGCACAATTAAATATGACCAAAACCCCCATTTACGAGCGCATAAAACGCTTTGACAAAGAGCAAATCATTGAAAAATATGTGGCAGTCATCAACCCCCAAAAGGTAAGTAACTCCATGGTCGTATTTTGCTCTGTCTCCCTAGAAAGCCAAAAACTAGAGGAGATCAAAAAATTTAGTGAAGCCATCAAAAAAATACCCGAAGTCATGGAATGTTACCTCATGGGGGGAGCCAATGATTTTTTGCTAAAGGTCGTTGTCTCCGATTTGAAAGCTTACCACCAATTCTCTTCTGGCAAATTAGCCGCCTTGCCAAATGTTGGACAAATTAAAAGTACTTTTGTACTCAATGAAATTAAACGCTCTACGGTATTTCCCTTGACGCTGGAACGATAAACGATTGAGACTGGAATGTCAAATATATCCATGACAGGTTTGTGTGATAAACAAAACCTTATATTTATGACTTATGGCGCATCCCCCTTTTTGCCAATCGAAAATGACCAAACCTGACAAGTAGATTGGCAAAAAGGGGGGCGGGCTATCCGCTTGTAGTTGCCTCGTAGAAAAGGTATTCGGCTATCTTTGCTGGCAGTGTCTTCCTTCGTCAGCCCTGC
>JAHDHP010000147.1 GCA_020631245.1 Bacteroidota bacterium
ATGACTAAATCTCTTTCTCAAAGATGAGGAACTTATTTTTTAACCGTTACTAAATTGTTCAATTTATTTTACACCATTATTTATTTAGCTACTACTATTTGCTTCACTTGGTTTTTGCCATCAGCAAAGATACGCAAGAAGTAATTTCCAGCTGGGATATCACTTAATTCAATATTGATTTGGTGTTGTCCTGCAGCTCTATTTCCTAAGTCATCTTGTCTAACGATTCTTCCTTGTACATCATATAGTTCATAGTTAGTACTTTGAGAAGCTGTATTAAGTGTTAGGTCTACATTTAATACATCAACAGCTGGATTAGGATAAATGTTGACATCTCCATTTAGTTTTTCCTCTTCATTCACTCCAACACCATTATTCCAAATAATATCTGTATTACAGAATAAAGGAACTGAAAACTGAGTAGATCTGAAGAGACCACGACCATGTGTACCCGCATAAATGATAGGACAACTAGCATTAGGAAACTCCTCTAATGGAATCATATTTTCGATACGAACACGGTGAACAGGCACCCGTCCAATACCTTTGTTTTGCTCGGTCCATTCACCTGTTGTTTTACTATACGACCATAATCCAAATTCGGTAGCGGCGATTGCATAATATTCTGGATTATCTGGATAGATAAGTATATCGTGAACAGGAACTTTAGGTAGGTTACTTTGAATAGAGTTAAATTCGATTCTAGATACATCTCCTAATCGTGCATTTTCACTTAACCAAACATAATCCTCATTTCCATAGTTTCCAGCTGAAACAACGATTTCACCATTTGGATTATTAGGAAAAATAGCTAAACCAGAAGTAAAACGACCTCGGAATTCACTTGGTGTAAAGTTAGCAGTTGTATAATCCTCATCGATTTCTTTTGTAACTTCATCTACTTCTAGATTAAGGTTTGTCACACGTGCAATTTCACCACTACGGTTAATTGCATAAAGGGTAATATTCCCTGGTTTTTCTGTTGTTGGATCTTTTGTAAAAGCCATAGCAGAAAGTGCTTTTAAGGCGTTATTCCCTTCATCAAATTCTGCAATATCTACCCATACAGGTACTTTAGATACATCAAGTACATTAGGTGCTAACCAAAGTTTACCATTATTACCACCAGTAAAGAAAGAAGAAACATCAATACCTTGTGTTTTGTATAATTCTAAGTTTTCGTAAAGGAAGAAAGAAGTGATAAAAGGAGCACCTTCAGCAAGGTTTCCTCCATCATTTGTATCTTCATTAAAGAAATTAGAGAACGACTCCCCTTTATTAGAAGAACGAACCATTTGTCCGTTTATATATTCGACAAACATGACATTATGATTCACTTTAGAGATTTCGGTATAACCACCATCACCACCAAAAACATCATCACCAGATAATAAAGAGCTACCTGAATAATTGATATAAGGAGTACCATTATCTTGTGTTCCACCAATGACTTCTCCGAAGTAAGAAGCACCAACAGAATAAAATTGGGTAACGTTATACCCTTTATTTTTAGATTCGTAAGAAGGTGTAGAGGAGCTTGCATTTTCAGATTTAAAGATACCACCATCACTTGTTACAAACATATGTTCAGAGTTATGCGGGTCAAAGTACACTTCGTGAACATCGGCATGTACATAGAATTCGGTAATTCCAATATCTCTACCTGCTGAGAAGGTGATTTGTGCCCAGCCATCTGTTTCAGACCATGACCAAAGTTGTACACCACCTACAAAGATGCGGTTAGGGTTGTTGGCGTCAACAGCAAAAGCAAGATCATAATCACATTGTGCATTACTTCCACAAGGGCGGAATTGTGATTGTGTAGCTCCACCTTTTCCAATAATAATCCAAGAGTTACCTCCATCTTTTGATTGAGCAACTTCTTTGAGAATCCCGTTTTCGGTAGTAACGATATAAACCGTATTAGGGTCAGAAGGTGCGATAGCTAATCGTTTTCTAGCAGTGTTCAATGTAAAACCAAGATTGTCGGTTAAGTCGGTAAAATTGCGATCATCATTTGAAACATAAACTCTTGTTCCATTAATTACATATACTCTACCATCGGAAGCTGTTCTTACTTCCCATGCTGGCGAAGAACTTTGGAGTTCTTCCTTTTTTTCCCATGTTTGTCCACCATCATAAGTGATATGTAAACCATTATTGGTACCAGCAAAAATAGTATTAGGATCTTTAGTACTGGCAGCCATTGAAATGACAAACAGCCATTCTACATTCTCAATATCTCTACCTGGTATGCCTGGGATTGTAGCAGGCAACTGTTGAAAAGTAGCACCTCTATCAGTAGATTTATAAATTCCTGAACCAACAGAAAGTGGAGTTCCTGCTAATCCGAATCCATAGGCTGCCGAAGCGAGGTATTCACCTGTTCCTATATATACATCACCATTTGTTGCTTGAGTTACACTTGCAACAGACATTAATGTTGGATTTTCTTCATCTAAGATAGGTTTCCATGTTTCGGCACCATCTTCAGAAACAAAGATACCACCAGCAACACCACCTGTATAAACTTTATTTGGATCATCTTTATCAACTAGAATAGCTCTAGTACGTCCTCCAAAGTTATTAGGACCTAATTCTTCCCAAGTTAATTGATCAGCAGCACTTTTAGAAGGCGTATTCGCTTCTACACTTTGTCTAGCTTTAAGTACCTCTTTTATTGGAATTGTTTTGGTATCCTGATTTTGAAGAATTTCGTGTAAGTATTTTACATAAGGTTTGTACGCATAGTCGCGCTTTTCGTTAAATGACACATTTGCTAATCCATTTGTTTCATCTTCATTAGAAGCTATTTGCTTGCTACTATCATTAGAATTAGTAGTTGAGGGGAAATAAAAATACGATAACCCTGCAACTACTATTAAAGCGATAAGGGTAAATAGTTTTTTCATATAAAATATGTTTTGTTTGTTGAACACTTATTTCGTTGGTTGAGAATATTCAGAATGACAGGTAGTAGAATTGAATTAGTCTCTTAGAGGCTATTTAATTATTTATTCTTTTTCTTGAATAGAGTTGACCTCTAAGGTATATAAAATTTGAGCGATTACAAGCAATATTGGCGACTTTTACTACTTATAACATCAAAATTAATACATTGTTTGCTTTTTACATAGTAATAACATGATTTTGAGCTAGTTGCAATGTCCCGCGTGAGGGATAGAGGCGGAATGGGCTGTGAGGAGCATAGGACTGAGCTAGGGAGTGCCGTAGGCTGAGCGGTAGGAGCGAAGACAAGGGACGACCATAGCGAAGCCTGTGCGAGTAAGCACATATTAGCCGAAAGCCCGACCAAGTTTGCAGTACTGCCATCCGTTTAGTTCATGCATCTTTGCATGAACGGGCGGGTGGTAGTATTGCAAACTTGGGCACGCCCAGATAAATATTTTCAGGATGTAAGATAGTAAGAATTGTTATTTAATGCCAAATACATTTTTAGCTATTTATCAATCAATAAGAGAGGAGATATACTGCCGAACTGCTCGTAAGTAGCTTATTGTCAGTTACTTGTGTTCTTGTTGGGTTTTTAAAAATAAAAATATGGAATTAGGAAGGTAGCGAGTAACCAAACGATAAGGGTTAGTAGACCTCCTACTTTTAGGAAATCGGAGAAGGTGTATTGACCAGCTCCATAGACGAGGGTATTGGTTTGGTAACCGATAGGTGTTAAGAAGCTGGTACTTGCTGCAAACATAATGGTTAATACAAAAGGTTTGGGATCATCAAAGCCTAACTGGTGGGCGAGATTAATGGCAATGGGTGCTAATAAGATTGCAGTGGCATTATTAGACATGAAACTAGTAAGTAAAGTAGTGGATAGAAAGAGGAGGGAAATAATTAATGTTGGAGAGGAGGCACCAATATATTCAACAAAATGGGCAGCCAGATAATTTCCAACCCCTGTTTTATCAACTGCAAGTCCGAGTGGCAAGATTCCTGCTAATAAAAAAATAACTCTCCATTCTAGGCGCTGGTATACGTAACGCATGGATACACAGCCTGTTATAAAGAGAAAGGCACAGCCAGTGAGAGCAGCAATAGCCATATTGACATTGGCTGCTGCGGCAATTATAACTCCCAATACTATAAGAATTGCTATAAAGGATTTTTCTTTTCGGAAGTTTTTTTTCTTCATTTTTTCTAAGGCGATGAAGCCTGGATAGTTAAAAAACACATCCATGCGGGAGCGTCTAGCTTCCATCAGTAAGACATCCCCAAATTGAATAATGACATCATCTAATTTCTTAGAAAGTGGAAAACCGCTTCGACGAATAGCTAGAGGAACCGCTCTGAATAACTCATAAAAGTCAATTTCTCCTAGTTTTCTACCTACAAAAGTAGAATGTTGTCCAATAATGGCTTCTACTAAAATGGCATCTTCAGAGGTAAGCTTTTTATCATCAATTTTTTTCTGTTTGAGAATCAAGCCCTCCATATTTTGAATAGAGATAATGTCTTCTAAGTTTGCTTTCACCAATAGATTGTCATTTGGCAATACCGCTTCTATTTGTTCGGGAAACCACAGTGGCTCTCCTACTCTATTGATTCCGATAATATCTACGGAGTCTTTTTTGCTAAGTTCGGTGTCCTCTATTTTTTTTCCAACCATTTGCGAGCTGGGCATTACTTGGATTTGAGTAAGGTATTTATGCAGATTGTAGGCAGCCGTCAGGTTATCTTCTTTTTTATGTTCTGGTACAATGTGGCGACCAATGAAAAACATAAAAAGAATGAAAACAGCAAAAAAGATGAGTCCAATATAAAAGAATTCGAAAATGCCGATGGAATTGCCAGTTGCTTGTAGGTAGTAATTGGCAACAATAATATTGGTGGAGGTTCCGATAACTGTACTTGTTCCACCGATCATAGCAGCAAATGAAAGGGGCATTAAAAATTTGGAGGGACTTAGTTTGGCAAAGTTCGCCAATTTGATGACTATGGGCATAAAGATGGCAACAATCGCGGTATTGCTCATAAAGGCAGAGAGGAAGCCTACAATGACGATCGTAAAAAAGCTGATTCGCCATTCACTTTTTCCTGTAATTGTTTCGAGCCGTTCGCCGATTTGGTCTACCAGCCCAGTACTTTGCAAGCCAATACTCAAGATCAGCAATGCCATGACGGTAATTGTAGCCTCATTGCTAAACCCTGACAAGCCTTCTTCGGGAGTTAGAATGTTTGTTAGCAATAGACTGACCATTACCAGGATGGCTGTTACATCAACTGGAAAAAGTTCAGTAATAAATAATATGATAGCTATGATAGTTATAACGATGACCACTATCATAGGAATAGTCAATACCATAGGGTTGTGCTAAGTGTGGTTACATTGTATATTCTTGCCTTAGCTTGAATGACTGTCTTTGTTTTCCTCTTTATACAAGCCTTTTTCCCAATATTCTCTCTCATTTTCTTCTTCCAATAGCTTTGTATATTCCTTTTGTACCCAATCTCTTTTCTTATAGGCCTTAAAGTAATGAGTAACAATAGCAATGCCCCAGCCCAGAGTAACGATCATTGGCCAGGGGTCAGAAGTATCTTCAAGTATAAACCAAAGTAGCCAAAGAAAACCATTGACTGCTAAATAAGCAACTAAATGACTTTTGAAATTGGCTCTTTCTTTTGCTATCAATAATAATTTATCTTTTTTTTCCATCCTTTGATAATCTGTTAGTGGATTGATATGGTCGAATTTGAATTCGAATCTAAGTATATTCTTTTGTATTGTCAAAGAAAATGTGCTTGTATGTTTGTAGTCCGTTAATAAGTTAGATAAGCTAGACTATATGACAAGGATAATACAATGTTGAATATTTTTAAATTGATTTTTATGTTAAATCGTATTTATTTTATATTAGATGACTTTTCGAAACAATAATTTAAACTATTTTATAGATGGTTGATCAGATTAAATTATTGGAATTTATGGTGTTAAATATTTTACTTTCCATGAAGTTGTCACTAAAATCTCAGCCAAGTATCATTTAAGTTTCAGCGTATTTATAAAATTATTTTAAATAAATGTGCTAATTCTTTTTAATTTATGGAAATAAAATAATACCTTTGGTGTACCCTTTTAATCCTTTATTTATTTATTTCGTTTTATTTCCCTTGTTTTACAAGGATTTCGTTTTTGCCAACCAAATTAAAGTATTGAATCACTTCCTTTTAAATAAAGGTGATTTACATACGTATTTCGTACCCCAATTTTCATTTCTACATTGCGGAAAAGTCAATGCTAATTCAATTTAATTGATGGTATTGAATAACTCTATGCTTTAAAACAACAGTAAATGTATTCTTATACCTAGCAATTTGGTTATGTATATGTTATACAATCAGTGTGCTAACAATGTGAGGCTTGAAACGTAGTGTTTTCGGGTGTTTTACACCTTTTTGTTTAGAATCTTAGAATACTATGACTTTGAGCTTGCTTTTTTTTGACAGCAATCTAACAAATTGTTCTACTAATAGTATGGAGGATAACTAATTATAACTATATTTGCTTTAATAAAAATTGTCATGTTAGTATCAGGAAAAATGTGTCTACTGGTAAAGCAACTATATACTATCGGTAATTACAAGTATTTTATAAATTAGAATAAATGAAATTAGTCAAGCTCTTTATCACTTTATTGCAATTACATATAAAATTCCTAAAATAGTTCGCTCATTGTTATACTAGTTTCACTAAGTCATATAAGTGTTTTACTCGTTTTTAGAAAAAAAATCTTTATGAAATCTACATGACAATGTATAAAGTATTAAATTAGAGTAAATAAACAATCCATGAAAATAAAAAATGACTTATTGTTGCGTGCTGCAACAGGTGTCGTTATCGAAAGAGTTCCTGTGTGGATGATGCGTCAAGCAGGTAGAATACTACCTCAGTATAGAGCCTTGCGAGCTAAAGCAGGAAGCTTTAAAAATGTTGTTAAAGACCCCTCATTGGCATGTGAAGTAACGTTACAACCTGTAGATGAGTTGGGGGTTGATGCAGCAATCATTTTCTCTGATATATTGGTCATATCAGAAGCCATGAACCTCAATTATGAAATTATAGAAAAAAAAGGAGTTTTTTTTGAAGAAACGGTAGCCACGAAGAAAGATGTCGAACAACTAAAAGTTGTTAATGATTTAGAAGAGATTGGTTATACCATTGAGGCGATTAAATTAGTGAAGCAAGAACTTGGAGATAAAATTCCCTTAATTGGTTTTGCAGGTTGTCCGTGGACACTTTTTGCTTATATGACGGAGGGAAAAGGATCTAAAACTTTTGCGAAAGCTAGAACAATGCTTTACCAAACTCCTGAAGTAGCTCATGAGTTATTAGCAATGATTACTCAAAGCACTATCTTTTATTTGAAAGAGCAAATAAAAGCAGGAGTTGATATCGTGCAAATATTTGATTCTCACGCAGGTATATTAAGTCCTGCTCTGTTTCACACTTTTGCACTTCCATATATCCGAGAAATTTGCGAAGCAATTACAGAAGTACCTATTATTGTTTTTGCCAAAGGAGTAGGATACGCCATGGAAGAACTCAATTCATTGCCTTGTCAGGTATTAGGACTTGATTGGACGATGTCTCCACAATTAGTCAGAAATCAAATTGGGATGGAAAAAAGCTTACAAGGTAATTTAGACCCCTGTTTGCTTTATGCCAATCCAGCCTACATACAGAAAGCAACAGCTTCCATGCTAAATGCTTTTGGTCACCAGAAACATATTGCCAATCTGGGGCATGGTTTAGAACCTACTACTCCACTAGACGGTATAAAATGTTTCATTGATACAGTAAAAGCTTACGAATACGTAGCGTCATAACATAACTAGTATTTGAACTCACAATTATTATTATTCTCCTGAAGATTTTGTACAAGTAGAGCATAAATATAACTTGACACGTACTTATCAATATTACAAAGAGGTATTTAGAAATGAATCTATGCCTTTTGCATTTGTAGACCTCGATTTATTCGATGCTAATGGCATTGCTTTGAAACGAAGGGCTGGGATAAAGAAAGTACGTATTGCCTCCAAATCCATTCGATGCACTTTTTTATTGAAGCGGATTTTTGAAATGGATGAGCAATACCAAGGAATTATGGCTTTTACTGCTCCTGAAGCAGTCTTTCTTAGCCAACAAGGCTTCGATGATCTGCTTATCGCCTATCCAGTGTGGCACGAAACACATTTGAGTGCCGTTTGTGAAGAACTTAAGAAAGGCAAAAAGTTGGTTTTGATGACCGATCAACCAGCTCACATTAAACGTATTCAAGGCATCGCCGCCCAACATAACGTCGAGGCCCTTGTTTGTTTGGATGTTGATATGTCTTCAGAATACCCAGGTATTTATTTCGGTGTGTACCGATCTAGTGTCAATAATGTTGAAAAAGCCACTAAATACCTAAAAGCAATAAAGAAGTCTAGCAATGTGCGATTGGTTGGAGTGATGGGATATGAAGCTCAAATTGCTGGATTAGGAGACAATGCTCCAGGAAAACAGGTAATGAATGGAGTTATTAAACGCTTAAAAAAACGGTCTATCGTAGAATTGGCAAATCGAAGAGCTGCTATTGTACGATTGATTCAAGATAAAGGCATTGAATTAGATTTTGTAAATGGTGGAGGCACAGGAAGTTTGGAGACAACACGAGAAGAAGAGCTAGTAACAGAGGTAACGGTTGGGTCAGGTTTTTATTCACCTGGATTGTTTGATAACTATACGCAGTTTCATCATGCGCCTGCTGCGGCTTATGCTATTGAAGTAGTACGACGCCCTCGTAAAGATATTTACACTTGTAGCGGAGGAGGTTATGTCGCCTCTGGAGCAGTAGGAAAAGATAAAGCACCAGTTCCCTATTTGCCCAAAGGTGTAGAACTAACCGCCAATGAAGGAGCAGGAGAAGTACAAACACCGATTGTGTACAAAGGAAGTGAGAAACTAAAATTAGGTGATCCTGTTTTTTTACGCCATAGCAAAGCAGGAGAACTATGCGAGCGTTTTAACACCTTGTTACTCGTAAGTCGTGGAGAGATTGTAGAGCGAGTACCTACTTATCGTGGACAAGGAAAATGCTTTTTATAAAAAAATACAAAACTTATTATACCCCCAAATTAAAACACATATAATTATGAAAGTAAGTGAGCGAGGACAAAATAAGATTAAACCCCCTACCCTTACTTCATGTTGTCTTAACCCTCTTTTTTAACAACCATATTTTGTCACATTAAAGCTTAATCATTATGGTTTCAAGAATTTTATTAGTGGAAGACGAAGCAGTTATGCGGGAGTCTATCGAACTAAAACTGAAGAAGGAAGGCTACGAAGTAGTAGCTGTTGCTGATGGATATGAAGCACTTAAAGTTTTCAGAGAACAACGTTTTAACTTAATCGTATTAGACATTATGATGCCCGAACTCGATGGCTATAGTGTTTGCGAACAGATTAGGCTGGATAATACAAACGTACCTATCTTGTTCTTAACGGCGAAAGATTCGACCCAAGATATGATACAAGGTCTGCAAAAAGGAGGAGACGATTACCTCACCAAACCCTTTAACGATCAGGTCTTTTTACTACGTGTGAACTCCCTCATTCGACGTGGCAAACTAGGCACCCCTGCTGCTGCTGATTTAAACCAGTTTGTTTTTGGCAACAATGTTGTCAACTTCAGCACTTACAAAGCTAGTTGCAATATCGGTGATATTAGCCTGACCAAAAAGGAAGCTAAACTGCTAAAACTGCTCATAGTACGTGATAAACAAGTTGTTTCACGAGAAGAAATTTTACAAAATGTGTGGGGCTATGATGTCTTCCCTTCTACCAGAACTATCGACAACTTTATCTTAGCCTTCCGTAAATATTTTGAAAAAAATCCAAGAAAACCTGAATTTTTTCATTCTGTACGAGGTGTTGGATACAAATTTACTAGTATCGGACCCGAATTAAGTACGAACCCCTAAAGTATAGAGAAGTTAAAAAGACTTCTCAACTTCGAGGTCAAAACTTTATGAATATCTATCTGTTTTTAGTACATGAGTACTAGCCCAACAGTAGATAAATGAAAATTGCACAGTCGTTAACACGCACTTTTTAGTGTTGAGTTAACGGCTGTTATTTTTTTATACGCTGGGCGTGCCCAAGCCGCAATACTACCACCCGCCCGTTCATGCGTCTTCGCATGAACTAAAGCGGATGGTAGCACTGCGGCTTGGTCGGGCTATCCGTTTGTAGTTGGCTCCTACCCGCCTGTTCAGCTATTCGCCTAGCAGTGTCTTCCGTTGTCAGCCCTGCTAGTCGCAGCTTCACTAGGCAGCTAGTTTACCAAGCTACCACTACTATCCCTCACGCGA
>JAHDHP010000148.1 GCA_020631245.1 Bacteroidota bacterium
AAAATTATCAAAACAATCCTGCCACACTAACCTTCACCTCTTGGATCAAAGAAGTCGAAAATGTATATGCAGGAGTTGATATTGTAGCACTTTCTTCACTCAATGAAGGAACACCAGTAAGCCTTATCGAAGCACAAGCAGCCAATCGACCTATTCTTACTACGGAAGTAGGAGGAGTTGCCGATGTGGTACAAAGAGACAAAACAGCTTTATTATCCGCTTCTGGTGATGTAGATGCCTTTGCAGCCAATATGCTACAATTGGTAAATAATCCTGCCCTTAGAGAAACAATGGGAAAAAATAGTGCCCGTCACGTAACCTATAAGTACAGTTACCAACGATTGGCAAATGATATGAATAGCCTTTATCGTCGCCTGTTATGCGAAGCATCACCACAATACCATGAAATATTGCGTCCACAAATGGTGCTCGATCATCGGGTAGGAGCTGGACGTGCTCCACTTGGCTATGCAACAAAAGTGCCTGCCATTTATAAATAATTTTATAGCTGATTAATTTTCTACATCAACAATGCTAGTCGTCTTTTTTGTGATAGCACTAATCCTTGCCCTATTTACTAACCAATGGTTATTAAAGACACTCAAGGATACAACCAAACCCAAAGAAGACCGCTCACAACTAGTACGCTGGGCTGCCCAAGAAAAACCAGCAATCGGAGGCTTTTCCTTTTTTCTCCTATTTATAGTCGCATCCCTCACGCTATTTTTAGCTCCCAATAACAATCTATCTGTATACCTCGATAGTCAATTTTACCTACTTTTAATTACCTGTACCATTGGTTTTGCCGTCGGTTGGATCGATGATGCCTATACCATGCCCGCCAGCTTCAAACTAATGGGACAACTCCTATGTGGAACCATCATGATTCTAGGAGGAGTATTGATCAATATAAGTGGAAATTGGGGACTAGATGCGCTATTCACCATGTTTTGGGTCGTCGGAATCATGAATTCCATTAATATGCTTGACAATATGGATGGAATCACCACCACAGTCTCTGCAGTAATCGTACTAACGATATTGTTAGTCTTAGGTATGACAGCCGATCCAAGCCACTATCACACATGGATGCTAATAGGCGTATTTGCCTCCTTACTAGGCTTTTTATACTACAATTGGAGTCCCGCCAAAATGTATATGGGCGACTCAGGAAGCCAATTTCTAGGTGCCTTTTTTGCTTTTATGAGTATCGTATACCTCTGGAATTTTCGAGAAGAAGGAACAGGTTTTTTATCTATCCGACAATTTCTAATTCCAGCCTTAGCTTTTATGATGCCACTCATTGACACAACCACCGTTTTTATCCGCCGTATTGCAAGAGGACAATCACCATTTGTCGGAGGACGCGACCATACCACCCATCATCTCGCATACTGTGGGTTATCAGATAGTCAAGTAGGAATCTTTTTCTTAGGAGCCTCACTTCTCAATCTCATCATCATTTATTGGATGGTAAATCGCATAAATACCTGGTCTTATGCAAACAGTTTGCTCATTATGGTGTTTGGATTACTATGTTTCGGAGGAATGCAATTTTTCTACGAAATAGGGAAAAAAAGACAACAAAACGATTGAGTCTATGGCAGTGCTACATATTTTAAATGGAGACCTTACCCTTCAAACCTTTCAAAATACAAATCTAGAAGGCGATTTTATCGTTTGGAGAGAATTACTTTCCGAAGGGCCAGTACATCCGATAGTAGATAGTAAACCATTTTGGGAAGAAAGAGCAAAATACGCCCAAAAAGAGTGGGGGGCAAGCGGTGAGGACTATCATTGCAAAGTCCTATTCGAACTAGCACTATTAAGTACCTTCAATAGTTATGACGAAATTATTTGTTGGTTCGACCACGACCTCGTATGTCAATTCAATTTACTAGCCCTTTGCCAATGGTTAGAAGATAAAGACCTACACCAAACAAAAATCTCCTTAATAGCCAACCAGCTACCAAGCCAAATTCCAAACTTTTACGCTTTTAGTGCCGTATCCAAACAAGAATTACAAGTATTACTCAAAAATAGGAAACCAATTACTCATACATGTCTCAAAGAAGCCGCTAAGCTCTGGAAATGCTATGCTTCTGATGATCCTCGTAGTATGGTTGCACATTTATCGAAAGAGCTAAACACCTGCTTCCCTTATTTAGAACGAGCGATACAATTACACCTTCAACGTTTCCCATCGCTACACAATGGACTCAATCAAACCGAAAACGAATTATTAAAAACCTTAGAAGAACAAGCCATTAAAAGCGAGAAAGTACTGGTTCAAAAAATATTAGCACAAGACAATCAACTAGGAATTACCGACCTTCGACTCACTGCATATATTCAACGTCTTCAGCCACTATTATATCAAAATGGGCAGCTTCGACTCAATGACGTAGGGAAGAAAGTACTCGAAGGAGAAGTCGATTTTATGAACTTAAAAAAGCAAGAAAGCCCCATTCATTGGGGAGGGGCAACTAACAAACAATATCGATGGGATCAAGTCGAGCAACAACTAGTCATCCATCAATAAATAAACCCATGCAATACCTCGCTATTTTTCTAGGTGGTGGCTTCGGAAGCCTTTGCCGCTTCGCCCTCTCTCGATACAACAAATTTGAAACCCTCTTACCATATGGCACCATCGCCGCCAATATTCTAAGCTGCATCATACTCGGATATGCCGCCAGTCTCATCGCCCACCGTCCCGACATTTCACCCTCTTTCAAAGCCTTTCTAGCCGTCGGTTTCTGTGGCGGATTCAGCACCTTTTCCACCTTTAGTCTCGAAACCTTCCAACTCCTCAAAAACGGCGAACCTATCTACGCCTTTCTAAATGTATTACTTAGCGTTACTATTTGTCTCATCGCCATTTATATGGGCATCACCTTACACAAATTAAGTGCTTAGATTTTTTTTCAGATTGAGGATCTCCACTAGAAACATCACACTGACTTTGATTATAAAATGACAAAATAATAAGCATTTTTAATCAGAAAGTCCTCATCCCCCAATCCCCCAATCATCAATTACTCTGGGCGTGCCCCTTTTGGCAATAGAGGCACCCACCTATCCATGCATAAATGCATGAATAGGATAGATGCCACCACTGCCAAAAGGGTCGGGCTATACGCTATTATGGGGCTACGGGATATACTGTTCAGCATAGTCGTCCCTTGTCTTCGCTCATTCCGCTCAGCCTGCGGCACTCTTTGCTTCACAAGCATCCCCTAATACGCCCCATACCGCTACTATCCCTCACGCAATTTCCCTCCTTGAAAGGCTTGAATTCATAACTGAATGAACGAATAAAATAGGAGGGGTAAAATGTTTGATTATGAATAATTTTTATTGTGAAAACCTTGTTTTTTCAAGAGATATAATTTTTCTTACATCACCCAATCACCCAATCACCCAATCACCCAATCACCCCACAATATGAAAACAATCCTCACTGGCTTTGGTCCCTTTCTAACCCATGAAGTTAACCCAACAGAAATAATAGTAGGTGATCTTGTTGCGCCAGCAGAAGTCGAACTCTTTCGAAGAATACTACCTGTCGATTTCCAGAAAATAGAACCCAACTATACCGACTTTCTAGATGCCATTCAACCCGATTTGATTATTAATACAGGACTCAATGCCAGCAAAGGAGCAGTACAACTAGAATATGTAGCCTTAAATATAGGAATGGATCAACAACCCAATAAGCAATTTTTTGAACCCATTCCTGGTAATGAAGCGGCACTTACAAGCCAATTGCCAGTTGATGATATGGTAAGCCATTTATGTCAACAAGGTATACCTACGATACGCTCCAATCATGCAGGAACCTATTTATGTAATTACCTCTATTATTTATCACTACAATGGTGTAAAGTCAATACAGGGAATGCCTTGTTTATACACGTTCCATATACGAGTGAAATAGCCAGTCAAATAGCATTAATAAATAAACATATTGTTCCTTCTTTACCTCAAGCAATGATTGAGCAAGCATTAATGGAAACCATGATAAAATGTAGAGACGTTGCGTGCAACGTCTCCAAGAAAAAAGAGGATAACGTGTAAAGACGTTGCGTGCAACGTCTTCAATACGCCTCTTATTTTTTACCGTTCCGCCTTCTTTCGAGAATAAAATAAATACTGGGAAAGAATAATTAAAAACAAGGAAATAGCAGCACTACCCAATACCTTGATCAAGGTATGAATCAGGTAAGAAAAACTAAATACCTCAATAAAGAAATAGGCGAAATGATGTAGTAAAATAGCAATGCCCGCATAACTCAAAAACCACCGAAAGCCTAAACTTTGAATCGTAGGTTCATCACTCGACTCATAGTCGCTAATAGGGCGGTTGATATAAATAAGGAAAGGACGTAAATAAGCCATGAAAACTAAAGCCGCAGCGTGCATACCCAGCGTATTGCCAAATATATCAATGATCAAACCAACAACTAAAGCAATCACCAACTGAAGAGCCTTCGGAGTTTCAAAAGGAAGGAGTAAAATAATTAATGGATAGATATAGGGCGACAAAAAGCCATGCAACTCTATTCGGTTGAGTATTAATACCTGTACCAACAGGATGACCACCGCACTAATGATATAATAGACTAATCTATTCATTTTCTGATTTTGCTTCTAGTTCGTTCTGCTCAGAACGATAAATATAATCGACCACATATACATGTTCCAAGTTACTAAAGTCAGTAGACAAACGCACTTTTATCTCATAAAAATTACTACCTGGAAGAATCGTAATATCTTCAATCGTTCCTACTACAATATCCGCAGGGAGAATGGCTTGCCCAGTAGTAATAATCGTATCATTAATTTCTACGGAAGCATGTTTAGGAATAGCTTCCAAAATAGCATAACGCAAATCTTGTACCCCCCAATTTAGAGAACCACGATGATTCGAATTCTTCAACTCGACACTAAACTTCATATCCTTGTGTAGCACAGAGTTAACCACCGCAAAGTTAGGGCTAACTTCCTGTACAACGCCCACAATACCATTGCTGCTAATAACCCCCATCTCCGTTTTGATCCCATCTCTAGAACCTTTATTAATCGTTAAATGATTATTGGGTTTATTAGTAGTACTTTGAATAACTTTGGCAGGTAAGAAATTGTAAATACGAACACTGGTACTATCATCAATATAATCACAATAATCAGGAAGGCTCAATTCTTTTAATCGAGAATCTAAGTTGCCAATCTGCCGCCGTAGACGCGCATTTTCAGCTACTAAATCATTATTAGTCGATTTGAGAGAAAAATAGTACGATACCGCATCTGTTCGTTCAAGGATGCCACCTACCAATTGGTTGGCCGAATGCATACTGGCAGTACGCTGGAAATGATTAAATCGAGTAATAAGCCCAAAGCACAAAAGCTCCAATAAAATAAAGAGGAAAAAAGCGTGATAATTGACAAGTAATGATAGGAGATTGCGCATTTGGAGAGAAAAGTATATTTAATGTAGAGACGTTGCGTGCAACGTCTAAAAATTGAAATGTTGCGCACAATATCTTAATAAAGAAATGTGTAAGATAATGCCTATCCAATTATGCAGTCACGCAATCATCGTTTTCGCGTGAGGGATAGTAGTGGTAGCTTGGTAAAACAGCCGCTTTTGTGAACCTCGTACTAGCAGGGCTGACAGCGGAAGACACTGCTAGTACATAGGTGAACTAGCGGGTGTGAACCAACTACAAACGGATAGCCCGACCCGTAGGGGCACGCCCATGTAATAATAAAATTATTTATCCATCAAAAATGGATACTTAGGAATGTTTTGTAGGGCAATTCCTGTACCACGAACTACTGCTCGCAATGGATCTTCGGCAACTTGTACCTTCAATTTAGTTTTGGCCGCTATACGCTTATCCAAACCGCGAAGCAAAGCCCCCCCACCTGTTAGGTAAATACCAGTTCGATAAATATCGGCAGCTAATTCTGGTGGAGTAATCTCCAATGCTTTGAGAACCGCTTCCTCAATTTTGGAAATAGATTTGTCCAAACAGTGCGCTATTTCTGCATAATTAACAGTTACCTGTTTAGGAATACCAGTCATTAAATCACGACCATTTACATAATAATCTTCAGGTGGGTTTTCTAGCTCGGTAAGAGCAGCTCCCACATTGATCTTAATATTTTCGGCAGTCCGTTCACCAATCAAAATATTATGTTCCCTACGAAGGTAGTTGATAATATTATTGGTGAACTCATCACCTGCTACACGAATCGATTGATCACAAACGATACCCATAAGAGCGATAACGGCAATCTCTGTCGTTCCTCCTCCAATGTCAATAATCATATTACCGACAGGTTCACTTACATCAATTCCGATACCCAAAGCTGCTGCCATAGGTTCGTGAATGAGATACCTTTCTTTGGCTCCTGCTGCTTCAGCAGAATTAAAAACAGCCTTTTTCTCCACTTCGGTGATACCAGAAGGGATACAAATTACCATTTTATAAGAAGGGGTAAACCAACGTTTTTTGGGGTATAGCATTTTAATCATTTCGCGCATCATACTTTCGGCAGCTTCAAAGTCGGCAATTACTCCGTCTTTGAGTGGTCGAATAGTGCGAATGTTTTCATGCGTTTTTTCATGCATCTGCATGGCGCGTTTTCCCACAGCGATAACTTTATTCGTTGCGCGATCTATCGCTACAATTGAAGGTTCGTCTACAACGACCTTATTTTTATAGACAATTAGAATATTTGCGGTGCCTAGATCAATGGCAATGTCATGTGTGAGATCAAAGAAGTCAAAAAGTCCCATCAGCCTCCTAAGTATTGCTTAAATAATGATTGAATAGATGTTTTACTTATTGTTGTCTATAGAGGTGGAATATCTTTAGAGAGGTCTTTACCTTATTATTTATTGAGGAAACTATCGGATGGTAGAAGGTCAAAGCAATAGGGTAAAAACAAGGATGTTAGCTTACTACTGTGAAGCATTTATGCTTCTTAAGCCCAACAAGTAAGTATAGAAAAATTGTAGCTTATTTCAAACAAAGTTGAAATAATTTTTAATTAATTCTTCTTTACTTAAATTTAAAATAAGATGTTTGTGAACAGGCATATGTTGTTACAAACTTATGTACTCTTATTTTACGTAATAGGAGGGCTAAAGTAACCTTTTATTATGAGAATATCATGATTTAAGAGCTAGAATATATTGAATCTCTATTTTATTCTCTAAATAGTAGTTATGTGAAAGAAAAAAGTCGGTGTTAAATATGTTACTTAGGGACTATTTTGCATCTAAATGGCGTTATTGTTGTAGAAAATAAAAGGGCAAGAATAGAATGCCTTTTTAAACGTCAACTATTACTTTCTAATCCATGTTAATAGAGAGTGGTTTTGCTCTCTTTATTTTTAATAAAAACATTCATGAAATATATTCTTTTTCTTGCCTTCTTTTTCAGTAGCATGGTGCATGTGCAAGCACAAGATTCACTCTATAATACACCTGTCAAAGACCTGCACTTTTTAGAATGGGTTGTAATTGATGGTGATACACTTCCTACCTTCGATTTGGATGGGGTAACTATTCTTCCCGAAAAAGAACGAACAGCTAAAGAAACAAGAGAATTTGAACGCTTAAAACGATATGTAGGAAAGGTGTACCCATATGCTCATAAGGCGGTGTCGTTGATGAAAGAAATCGAATATATTACGGCTGATTTGGATCGAAAAAGACATAAGAAAAAGTACTTACGTGGCTTGGAAAATGAGTTGAAAGGTACTTTTAAGGATGACTTGAAAAAATTAACAACCACACAAGGTAAGATTCTTATTAAGATGATTGAGCGGGAAACAGGCGAAACCTTTTACTCTCACTTAAAAGATTTGAAAAATCCTGTGACAGCGTTCTTTTATCATAATCTAGGAAAACGATATGGTTATAACCTAAAAGAAGGGTATGACGCTACTAAGCATGAAGACTTGGAAGAAATTATGGTCTTTCTAGAAGAAAATGGTGCCGGTTTTTTACATACCTATGAGAAGATTGAGAATAAAGTTGCACAGTTTGGTGATGCCCCACCAGCAGAGGAGATTCTTAAAAAGAAGAAGAAAAAACGCGAATAGTGATGAAACTATTTGTATGACAAATTGGCTTTTTATAGTGACTTTAAATAAAAAATGTATGAAATACAATACTTTAAACACACTATATCTAAGCCTTTTTTTATGCCTGTTTTTACAACAACAAGTACAGGCAAATATCGCAGAGCCTCCTCGTCAATATATTGGGCAGTTAACAGGAAATACAGGAATTGAGGCTATCGAAGTAAGCCATGAATTGCTAAATTTAGACTTTCGCCCTCTATTAGAAAATAAACCCATCCAAATTAAGGCTGCTTATACCTTAGAGGTAGAAACCATTCAACAAAATGTACCACTCATCTTCATCGCCAATAATCTCGAAAATAATGATTTCCGTATTGTTCTAGATGGACAAGTAATTGAAGGAGATACAACTAGTATCAAACATGCTCCCGAACAGTGGTTCCCACCCGAAACCATTCAATGGCGTGACCAAATGCTTCCTTTTGAGTATCAAAATAAAGGGTTTATTGTATTTTATCTTCCTATGCTCACAGTTGGACAGCATTTTTTGGAGGTAAGTTATTTGGCGAAACCATCAGAAGCGTTTGAACATCCTTACGTGAGTATTTGGGAATTTGTATATATTCTTCAACCAACTACCAAGTGGAAACGTTTTCAAAATCTAGACTTACAAGTTTTTATACCAGAAGGTTGGGAGTATTATAGTAATGTTCCACTAGAAAAAAAAGGTAGCCTTTGGGTAGGGACTTGGAAAGATTTACCTGCTCAACACTTGGCTATTTCTTGTAATCAAAAAACGACTTGGTTACAAGTTAAAAATACAGTGATTCGAGTAGGGTATTTACTACTTTTTCTATTTACTGTATTATCTTTACTTTTCATAATCATCCGTAGAAGGATATTATATAAAAAAGGACCTTTGTTAGAAGGACTTGCCATTATTGCCATTGTGTTAGTAGGGGCTGTGGTGTTGAACATGATTTATTTCAAACAGACCGAATGGTGGTATGAACAATTAGGTTGGCAAGCAAATCCTTACTTGGGCTATGGTAGTGGATACATCATTATCTTGACAGTACCAGTAACAGCGATAATTCTAAGTATCATTGTACCTGTTGTGATTCATTTTATGAAAAAGTATTTGGTAAAGAAATATCAACAAAATATTGCCAAAGCTTAATAAATCTATAAAGCAAATTGTATTATGAGTAGACGCAGACGACGTCCATCTCGTCAAAGAGTGCGAGTAAAAAAAGGGAATATCTTCTTTTTCCTATTAATAGGTTTAGCAGCTCTTGTTTATTTCAATCGCGATAAAATAAACGAAACGCTTGGAGTTGGTCCGAATGCGAACCAAACAGAAAAGGTCGCTGCCGATAAAGCAAAGGCATCTAAGGAGGCAGACGATAAAACACCAGTGGCTAGAGAAGAAGAAACTCAAAAAAAAGCTACAAATCCAACCAAGCCATCTGCTCCAGTAAATGATGCTGCCAAAAAAGCAAAGGAGCGACAAGCTGTGGCCAAAGAAAAAGAAAAGGTAGCGAATCAAAAAAAGCCGCAAGTACGTTTTTCTTCCGAGTTTGATAAAACAATTTTTGCCCAATTCGATAATCCTTTCCAAATTGAAGCGGAAACAACGGGTGTTGATCTTTCACAAGTAACACCAGTAGCAGAAAGTAAAGAGGTGAAAATCCAAACAGTGGATGCTAAAAAAGGGACTTATAAGATACGAGTAAATAAAGTGGGTAAAGCAGAAATTTCCTTGATGGGAAAAGTAGACGGAAAACTTGATATACTAAAAACGATCCCCTTAGAAGTAGTACCTCAATCTGAGAGAAAACGCCTACAACAAGAACAAAAAGTGCAAAAATCGGCAGGCGGCTATATGTGGAATATTATTTCCGACCATCCTGATACCTTATTGATAGGCCAACCTAATAAATTGGAAATTGCAGTTGCGGAGTCAGATCCTAAGCAGATACAAGCGGCTATCGAAGGCGGAAATAGTACCATGAAACCAAGTAAAACACCAGGTTTTTTTGAAGTAATTGCTACCAAGCCTGGTAAATCAAAAGTGATTGTTAAGCTAAAAGAAGGAGGAAATACCTTTTTAGTAGGAGAGAAAGAATTTGTAGTAGTTGCTCCTCCACCGCCCAATCCTTCAACCACTCAATCACCCAATCCTTCAATCACTCAATCACTAATTAACATAGGAACACCTAAAGGGAATCTTTATCAAGGAGTA
>JAHDHP010000149.1 GCA_020631245.1 Bacteroidota bacterium
TTTGGACTAATGATGGTGCAATGCCTGCAACTGATGGTAGCAATGTGACTAATGGAACAGCTATCATCAATAATTCTTGTAACCCTGACAATATCACCTTGACGGCTTGGTTAGAATGTGATGGGCTTAGTGATGGATTTGATTTGAATGTTGGTATTGACGATAGTTATGTAGCAAGTGGTAGTATCTCAATTACTGTATACCCTGCTCCTTTCACCATTACTCCAAGTGGAGAAGGCACATGTGATCCTAGTGTGAATGTTACTTCTGCAGGTGGAGACCTATGTGCTAGTCAAGGGCTTACTTTATGTGAGCAAGATTTAGCATTCAACTTCACTGACAATGACCCAAGTAATGGACAAGACTTCAACTGGTTAGGAGCTGCAGATGCTATAGGATGTTCTCAAAATGGATTAAGTGGAACAGTCGGTTGTACATGTTGCGAAGCTGAAACTCCAAGTGTTTCCTCAACACCACTTTGCCCAGGCGATGACCTAATAGTAGATGTTAGTGGCTATAATGCTATTGCACCTTATGTAACAGAAGTATTAGTAGTTGATGCCAATGGAGTTATTGTTGCAACAAGTGGAGACATTACTGCTACTGGTCAAGCAAGCTTCGCTGCTGGCTCTCTTGCAGAAGGATGTTATACTATTTTAGCTATCAATTTTGATAGTACCAATCCTCCTACCTTACCCGTTTCAGGTATTTTATTATCAGATATAAGTGGCGGATGCTTTGAGCAAAGCACCTCCATTACTAGCTGTTTATCAGGATCATATGTAGTTGATTGTAATGAACAAACCTATGAAGGAGAAGAAGGTGGTACTAGTCCTTTCCACTATAATATTCGCGAATTTTGTGTATCTGGCGGAACCCCTCCTTATACATATGTTTGGGATGCAGTAGGATATGTACGAAATGCTATTATGTATAATAATGCTACTGGTACAGGTGGACGAGTTATCTACAACGACAATGCATGGTGGTCAGTTACTATATATGATAGTAATGGTTGTACCAATGAATTATGGGAGTTTACAAATGATACTGACGATGGTGCTGATGGTGCTAATCCTGTTCTTGATATAGAAAATGCAATTATTCTAGGTGATAATTGCTTAACCCGTAGTTTTGGAGAAGGTAGCATTACTATTGAAGCGACTGGAGGTTCTCAAACAATAGATAGTTCTCCCTCCTATTCTTATGTATGGGAAGGGCCATTTACTTGGAATGGTACTGGTCAAGGTACTCCTAGTATTAGTAACTGTACTTATGGTTGGTATACAGTGACAGTTACTGAAATGGTAACTACTGGACAAGGAACAAGTGTAAACATGGGCGATGTGACTATTGGATGGTACTGGGTAGATTGTATCCGTACCAGTGGACGAGGAAAAATTGATCATACAACACTTGAAATTATGCCAAATCCAGTAGAAACAGAAGCACAAGTAAACTTTGGTACTACACAAACTGGAAACTCAGAATTGGCTATCTATTCAATAGATGGTCAAAAAGTAGCAACTATTTTTAGTGGCAAATTAGAAGGGACTAGCTACAATAGTATCAACTTTGATGTTTCCGTTTTAAATGCAGGAATGTATATTGTAAGTTTAAGAAATGATCTAGGAGAATTGAAAACTCAAAAAATGATCATTGCTCATTAATTCAGAAATTTTAATATAACTTCTTCATTTTAGTTATAAATCTAAGGCTACTGCAATTGCAGTAGCCTTTTTTATTGTTAGAGGTAAGTAATTGTCGTACCTTTGCAGCTCATTTGAAATTGATAGTTCATGAAAGCCAATAAGGAAATAAATAAACGTAGAACCTTTGCCATTATCAGTCACCCTGATGCAGGAAAGACAACATTAACTGAAAAGCTTTTGCTTTTTGGGGGAGCGATACAGGTAGCGGGTGCTGTAAAGTCGAATAAAATCAAGAAGACGGCGACCTCCGACTTTATGGATATTGAGCGACAAAGAGGGATTTCGGTAGCTACTTCGGTGATGGCTTTTGAGTATAAAGGCGTATATATCAACCTATTGGATACACCCGGTCACAAAGATTTCTCGGAAGATACTTATCGTACTTTGTCGGCTGTTGATAGTGTTATTTTGGTGATTGACTGTGTGAATGGTGTGGAGGAACAAACCGAAAAGTTGATGAATGTGTGTCGAATGCGGGATACACCTGTGATTATTTTTATTAATAAACTGGATCGTGAAGGGCGCGACCCGTTTGACTTGTTGGATGAGTTGGAAGAAAAATTGGAAATTAGAGTGCGTCCGCTTTCTTGGCCGATTGAAATGGGTGATCGCTTTAAAGGGGTTTATAAATTATATGACCACTCGATTAATTTATTCAATGCTAATAAGCAACGTATCGAACAGGATGTGGTGAGCATTGATGACTTGGCAGATGATCGCTTGGAAGAGATTATTGGGAAGAAAGATGCGAATCAACTGCGAGAAGATGTAGAATTGATTGAGGGCGTGTATGATGAATTTGATAAGGAACCGTATCGAGCGGGTAAATTAGCTCCTGTTTTTTTTGGAAGTGCGTTGAATAATTTTGGGGTACAAGAAATGCTTGATAACTTCATTGAAATTGCTCCTGAACCACAAGGGCGAATGACGGATTCAAGAATGGTGGAACCTGAAGAAGGAAAGTTTAGTGGTTTTGTGTTTAAAATTCACGCCAATATCGACCCTCGCCACCGTGATCGTATCGCTTTTTTACGGGTTTGTTCGGGTGAATTTGAGCGTAACAAGTTCTACCACCATGTACGCCTTGAAAAACGCCTCCGCTTTAGTAATCCTGCTACCTTTATGGCAGCCCGAAAAAACATCGT
The DNA here is from genome assembly GCA_020631245.1 of Bacteroidota bacterium. Classification (GTDB taxonomy): domain Bacteria; phylum Bacteroidota; class Bacteroidia; order Chitinophagales; family UBA2359; genus JAHDHP01. The sequence continues at coordinate 2,858 of JAHDHP010000149.1, forward strand.
TGAAACGGCATACCCTGGCGATGTGGTAGGTTTGTATGATTCGGGGAATTTTAAAATTGGAGATACACTTACCGAAGGAGAAAAGTTACAATTTATTGGGATTCCTAGTTTCTCGCCTGAAATTTTTAAATTATTGGTGAATCAAGACCCTATGAAAACCAAGCAACTTGAAAAAGGGATTCGTCAGTTGACAGATGAAGGAGTGGCGCAGTTATTTAGACAAGAACAGTTAGGTAATCAGAAAATCATTGGGGCAGTTGGTGAACTGCAATTTGATGTGATTCGTTACCGCTTAGAACATGAATACAAAGCAGCTTGTCGATTTGAGCCGATGAACTTTTATAAGGCTTGTTGGTTGGCAAGTGAAGATGAAGAAGCTTTGAAAGCTTTTGTACGTCGTAAAGCAAAAAATATTGCTGTTGATAAAGAAGGGCGACCAGTGTATTTGGCGCAATCGGCTTGGATGTTGCAGAATGAACAAACGAATTATCCAGATGTTAAATTCCACACGACCTCTGAATTTAAAGAAACGGTTACAAATGGGTATTAGTACACCCATTTTTTGACAAAAATAAAACCACATAAAAAACAGATAAGAAACATAAGAAGATCCCTAATAAATAAATCTTGCATCAGCTTAAATTAAGATTTATTAATATGCTTAAATATCGACCTATGAAATTCATTATCTTCATCTTGCTAGCTTTCTTTTCTTTAGCTGCTACTTGCCGTACACAAGCACCTATAACAGAAGATGAAGAGATGGTAACAGAAAGTACTGACACCATATCTGAAATTACTGATACCATGACAGTAGAAAAACCTCCCATCAAATACCCTTCTTATTTTGGTTCTGTACATTTAACTCGTGCAGATACCAGTTCCATTATTATTAATGAAATCATTGTTGATAAAGAAGTGTTAAGAGATGGTACTCTTCGCTTACTTCGTCCAATCAAAAAAGAAGAGGATCAAATTTATTTTGAGTATACGGTGAAGAAAGGCAAAGTGTATGGTATTCATGAAGAAAAATACATTCACCATACAAGTCAAGTTGTACCCCCTATCATTTTTGGCGGGCAGGGGCTAAATTCTTATCCTACTGGCGGAGCAACCAATCCTTACCCTTTGAAAGAAGGAGAATATGCCCTTGAAATATTGATTTACAATAGAGAGTTTGATGCTGAATACTGTCAAATCATTTCTACCATTGATGTCCCTGCTAAATCAACGGTTACACCTACTCAATTTGAGAAACATCATTTTGTCTTAAAATACAAAGTACCTGACCCAATCACTAGTGTTGAAATTTGCCCACTTTGTAATAAAAAAGATCTCCTTATACCTGTGGTGTATGGAAAGCCTTCGGAAGAGGCGATGAAAGAGGAGGAAGAAGGTAAAATATGGTTGGCAGGTTGTGTGATTGGAGCGTTTATGCATCGGGCTTATTGTAAAAGGGATAGTATTTTGATAGAATAATAATAGTCCTTCACCCTCAAAAATCCAATCGAAATTTGGGATTATCTAAATTGACTGTATTTCTATATATATCTGTCATTTTGATTTCCAAATCTAGAGAATCTAAATAAATTGACTTTTCCAATCCTATTGTGGTAATCATTTTCCAAGATGTCCCATCTTTTCGATATAAGGTATCTATTAGTGGTTTATATTGATCTATTAGTAAATACTCACAAAAGGAGGGAAGTGAACAATATTTATGAAACTTATCTCCCCTATCATTGCTCTCTGTAGATTTCGATAAAACTTCTATTATTAACAACGGGTTTGTTACACTATGTTTGTCTACATCTGAAACATCAATATTACCACATATTACCATTCCATCTGGATATAAAAAGGAATTAGCTTTTTGTATATAAATTTTAACCTCTCCATTTATAGATGTACACGCTTTACCTTGTCTTCTTATACCATTATTTATTTCCGTGTTTATATTATTTCCAATAATACCATGATTCAACGTTCCACCAGCCATACTCAAGATATGTCCATTCACATACTCACTCTTTGTATCTGATCGATTATCAATATCTAAATAATCTATGATAGCATATTTTTTCAAAACTTTTGTTGCATCTTTTATCTTTTAAGTTCACTCTAAAAATAACCAATTATTAGTAAACCTTCAAATAACTCCATTTACTCAACTTTGAATTACAAATAACATTCTACTCTAAAAAACTAAACTCCTCTCAAAATTGTTACCTTTGCATTCCTTTCGAATTATTCAAAAACTGATAAAAATGTCTGCTACCCATTTATTCATTTATCTACTATTTATGTCGTTTGTCATTGGAACTACAGCTTGTAGCAATTCCGATTCTACTACCGACAAAGCTCCCACAGAAAAAACTACAAGTAAAGAAGTCATTAAAGCTCCTGAAGCTCCCCAAAAAGCAAGTCAAAAAACGGTGCTTTTTTATGGCAATAGCCTCACAGCAGGATATGGACTATCTCCTACACAAGCTTTTCCTGCGCTATTACAAGAAAAAATGAAGGCTGCGAACCTTAATTTTAGGGCGATTAATGCGGGTTTGAGTGGCGAAACAACGGCGGGCGGATTGGGTCGGATTGATTGGGTACTTCGACAAAAAGTAGACGTATTTGTATTAGAATTAGGTGGGAATGATGGGCTAAGAGGTTTACCAACTCCACAAATGCTGACCAACTTACAAGGTATTATTGACAAGGTAAAAGGTAAATACCCACAAGCAAAGATTGTGGTGGTAGGCATGGAAGCACCTCCGAATATGGGCCCCGATTATACGGCTCAATTCCGCAAAGTGTATACCGATTTAAAGGCGGCAAACGACATTACATTGATTCCATTTCTTACTTTTTTGGATAAGGTCGCGGGTGAAAAAGAAATGAATATGCCCGACGGCATTCACCCAACTGCGGAGGGACACCAACTGGTTGCCAATAATATGTGGCCGACTTTGCAGAAGGTCTTAGAAGGTATTAATTAGCTTTTGGGCGTGCCGTATATGCAAAAAGCGCAATAACCGTTTCACGGTTACTGCGCTTTTTGCATATACGTCGGGCTTTCGGCTAATATGTGACTACTCGGCTACTGTTCAGCATGGTTGTCCCTTGTCTTCGCTCATTCCGCTCAGCCTGCGGCACTCCCTGCTTCACAAGCAGCCTCCTCACGCCACATTCCGCCTCTATCCCTCACGCGAGACAGTTGTTGTGTTGTTGTGGGATTGTGTTGTTGAGTTAGCGTTACGCACTCATTTCTTAGCTGCTGCCAGCATCTTTGCTGGTGGTTTTCACGACAAGTTTCAACGGCTAGGCTGAAGTCGAAGACGAATCTTATATGTACTCCATTTTCCTCTTTGATCCTTTTATGAAAATACTTAAATGTTCTTCAACTTCTTTTATGGTTCAAAGAAAAACGGCTTGCTTTTCCCCCTTAATCACACATGACTTATCACCAAATTAATTAATTAAAAAACATATAAATCCAACACAAACAACAACTTGCTAAAACCTAACCACGCAGGCGTCGGTTTAAAGCCCAATTTCATATTCAGCTCATACATGGGGCTATTTTCTTCGTTACTCGTTTCGATAACCCCTCCGCCGAATGCTTGTGCGAACGCTATCGTTTTTAGCTTGAGCACAGTAGCAATTCCGCGACGGCGGTGAGATGGCAACACACCAGTGGTACCTACAAGCAAACCAAAATCAAGATAGCCTCTTATTTTTTAAGCATTACTCGCCATACTTCGCAAACCATTCGTCTTCAAGCATGCCCATTATGATAGAATCATGATATTCGCCTTCCCACATTAGGTCATCTCGAAGGACACCTTCCTTGACAAAGCCTATTTTCTCATATACATGTATGGCGCGAGGGTTAAAGTCAAATACATCTAGTTGAACACGGTGTAAGCCTAGTGTCTCAAAACCATGTTTAAGAATAAGCATCATCGCTTCAGTACCATAGCCTTTGTTGTAATGCTTCTGGCCAGCCAGCGCAATTCGAAAACCAGCACTTCGTTCCTCCGCTGTTATATCCATCAATACCACTTCACCAATATAGGTAGGATCATCTTTGAGGGTAATCGCATAATCAATACGATTATTTGCCTCCAATAGACGAGAAAAGAATTTCTCTACCCCCTCCAAAGTGAAAGTGCGCTTTGTACCTGTTAAGCGGTTTCCTTCTTTATCTTCCGAATATGTTTTATACGCAAAAGGGGCATCCGCCTTTACAAGAGGACGCAAATTGATTAGTTTACCAGATAGGGTAGGTTTAGGAAGCGGCCCCTTTAAAAGGTTTTTCGTTTCTGTATCATTTTGACTCATAATATTACTTTAGCAATGGTTAAAAAAATATCTAATTAGGTATAAGAGGCTGTCTTGATTTTACAATCAAGACAGCCTCTAAATTATTCTAAATGAATTAATAGAAAATCTGGTCATTTCTTCAACGACTCAATGAGTGCCTCCACTCCTACTACATTGTTTGCAGCCAAAAGCTTTGAGGCAAGTAGCAATTCTCCTTTTTGAAGGTACTTGATAATTTGTTCATGTTGTTCGACTGACACTTTAGACTTATCGTCCATATTCATATAAGCGTACTCATATCTTTGAGATTGCCTATGCAACACCTTTATCATTTCTAGTAGCTTTCTATTCGTACAATTTGAAAGCAGCAAGTCATGCCAACGCTCGTCCAATACCACCAGTTCTTTTGGAGAATTAGTTTTGAGCATTTTTTTATTAATACTCGTTAGTTCTTCAAGGACATCAGAAGACGGTATTCCCGATAACTCAAGTGCATAAGACTCTAACTTGGCTCTAAGCGGATATATCTCTCTCACTTCCTCTTCTGATAATGTTGCCAAGCGAAACCCTTTTCCAGGTGCTGAGGTAACAATCCCTTCCCACTCTAATCGCTGTAAAGCTTCTCTTAATGGGGTTCTACTGATATTCAACAATTTGGATAAATGTACTTCTCGCAATGGTTCATTGGGTTGTAATTTACCCTCTACAATTAATTGCCAGACTACCTCGATAATTTGGCTTCTAAGTGGTTTTCGATTGATCATGAATTGTATATTGTATACAATATTAAACAAAAAACAATTCCCTTCCTAAAATAATTTTGTTTTTAATTTAGCTACTTACCCAGCCAACAACACCATCCCCACCTGAATCAATCCGATAACGAAGCCTAATATTGCGCCTACGATTTCGATGAATCTGAATTCTTTTTTGAGGATCGCATGTACAATATCTTCTAGTTTATCAGAGGAGAATTTGGCAACTTTTTCTTTGACAATTTTTTCAATGTCAAAACTGCTTTCCATTTTCCGCACATACGACTCAATTGCTTCTGGCATTGCATCTTCAATTTCAAGCATAGCTTGTTCTGCAAATTTATCTTTGATATTGGCACTCACAAAGGTAGCTAACAAGGGGTAATGAACAGGAAATTTGTGATCTAGATAATCTTTAATTTTCAGCTCTACAATGTCTAATACAGGCTGTAAATTATCGCGATTGGTAAAGCGTTCTTCTATATCTTTGAAGGACAGTAACTCTTTTGATACAATGGTTCCTAAACGCTGTGCAAGGACGTTTTGTCGTTTAGGGAAAATCCCTTGAATTTCGATGAAGCCAATTTTTACTTTTTCTTTGGGATGAAAAAGCATTTTTACCGCTAAAAAATTAGTAAACCATCCTACTAAGGCTGCGATAAATGGGAGGGTATAGATCATATTTTGTGCTTAATTTTTGTACATTTGAGGGCCCTTTGATTGCTCATAAACCCAAACCTAGCCTTTATGCGAAAAGTATATATCAACAACAAACCTGTCATCTTAACTAGTAGTCAATCTGCTGGATTGACAAATCAAGATCGTAGAGTCTTGCAAGTAACGTATAAAGACGTTATTGAGTTGAAAAAAATTGCCGAATACATCAATAAAAATAGAGATTTAGAAGAGACATATATCCTAGGCAAAAATGATGCACAATTATGGAATGACTTTCTTTCTCTTTATGTTTTGATTGATGCTGCAGGTGGTATGGTTTTTAATGAACGAAATGAAGTGCTGCTTATTTATCGTAATAACACCTGGGATCTTCCTAAAGGAAAGGTCGAAAAAGGTGAAACAATTGAAGAAGCAGCCGTTCGTGAAGTGATGGAAGAAACGGGCTTACAGAAGGTTAACATATTTTCCCCTGTAGACGTTCAAAAATGTGGCAATGTCACCTATCATACGTATATGCACCCTGTAAAAAAGAAGGTGATGCTCAAAACAACATATTGGTATATCATGCATTGCCAAACGCAGTCGGTTATACCACAAACAGAGGAAGGTATTACAGAAGTTCGCTGGGTTCCTATCGACGATTTGCCTAAATACGAAGTACAAACTTATGGCTCTATTAGAGATGTGATGATTGCAGGAAGAGGCAGTGTTCAAGCAACTTAATTTGTCGCTTAATTTATCAGGTATTGTAATAATCTGCTGTTTGAAGCGACCAATACAACTACTTATTGGATTCACTTTTTTTACAACCTTATAAAATACAAACCAAATGCAAACAGCTCACGAAGTTGATTATCAAATTTTTGGAGAAGAGATGCAATGTGTGGAAATAGAGTTAGACCCACATGAAACCGTTGTCGCTGAAGCAGGTAGCCTCATGATGATGGAGGATGGTATTCATATGGAAACTATTTTTGGTGATGGTAGCAGTAAAGAACAAAAGGGTTTTATGGGCAAAATATTTTCGGCGGGTAAACGTGTGCTTACTGGCGAGAGTTTGTTTATGACTGCTTATACCAATGTAGCTCCTGGCAAAAACCATGTCACTTTTGCAGCTCCCTACCCAGGGCGTATCATACCGCTTGATCTTAGTGAATATAATGGAAAAATTATTTGTCAAAAAGATGCCTTCCTCTGTGCTGCAAAAGGCGTAGCAGTAGGAATTGAATTTCGCAAAAAATTGGGGGCTGGTCTATTTGGTGGAGAGGGTTTTATTATGCAAAAATTGGAAGGTGATGGGATGGCTTTTTTACATGCTGGAGGTACGATATTGGAGCGAGAGCTGAATGGAGAAAAATTGCGGGTTGATACGGGTTGTTTGGTTGGGTTTTCACCTGGAGTAGATTATGATATTGAATATGTAGGTGGAATTAAAAATGCGGTATTTGGTGGTGAAGGCTTGTTTTTTGCGACTTTACAAGGACATGGTAAAGTTTGGATTCAATCGTTGCCTTTTAGTCGCTTGGCTGATAAAATTGCTTCGGCTGCTTCGGTGATGGGTGGTAGTAAAGGGGAAGGAAGTATTTTGGGTGGCTTGGGTAATTTGTTGGATGGAGATGGGTTCTAAGATGATTGGGTGATTGGGTGATTGGGTGATTGGGTGATTGGGTGATTGGGTGATTA
>JAHDHP010000150.1 GCA_020631245.1 Bacteroidota bacterium
TCTTTTGATGAAAAATGTGCCAAAGGGATTCAGCCTAACCACGAGATGATTACGCATAATTTGAATAACTCATTGATGTTGGTAACAGCTTTGAATACGAAAATTGGTTATGATAAGGCGGCAACAATTGCAAAGAAAGCCTATAAAGAAGGGACAACCTTGAAACAGGCTGCTATTGCTTTGGAGTATTTAACAGCAGAAGATTTTGATGCGTGGGTAGTGCCAGTGAAGATGGTCGGATCTATGAAGGGCTAACTTATTTTGTAGTTGGGCGCATCCCCACTTTCTGCCCGTCCATGCGTCATCGCATAAACAGGCAGAAAGTGGGGTCGGGCTATTCGTTTGTAGTTGGCTCACACAAGCCTGTTTCGCTAAACGCCTAGCAGTGTCTTCCTTCGTCAGCCCTGCTAGGCGTAGCTTCACAAGGCTTCTGTTTCGCCAAGCTACCACTACTATCCCTTGCGCTAGTTATTCTTATCCTTGTTTCTCCGAAAAAAATAAGTCAATGTCATTCCTCCTCCATATATCAAAAACTTATCTTCTGGTTCTACAAACTCTATATTAGGGGAACTAAGACCAAACGGACTTAAACTACCTTTCACATGCAACGATAAAAGTAGATGGTGAAAAAAACGCAAATTATAACCCACTTCTAATAATTGGTGAATAGATTGGTAATAATTCCATGCTATTTCTCTATCAGGATAATTGCTACTTTGTCCCAAATAAGGTTCTAAGTGATATGTCAAATAGCCTCCCATATTTCCTCGCTCGTTGTTATATAAAGTAGAAATATTAACACCTACATAATTAAGATGATATTTGATATTTTTATCCAAATTATGACGCGGATCCAAGTCTTCTGTATTAACCATCAGATCATATCTCTTAAAATTGACTCCCCACTTAAAAGCAATTCTATTCTTTTCGAATGGTTCATATAATATATTTCCCCCTATGGAGTAATCTCCAACATAATCATATTTCATCCATAGTTGGCTTGGACTCCTCAAATAATTTAAAGAATATCCTACTGAAATACCATAATTGATATTCTTTTGGCTATAGGTGTATTCTGTAAATAGCAGGAAGATTATGATAACTAAAAATGCTTGTTTCATTACTTAAAAATTTAATCACAATTAATTATTGCCCATATACTACTTCCTACTCCTCTACTAGATGCTTCTCCATGAGCTTCAACAAACAAAATGTCATTTACACCTACAGTTGTTGTAACCGATGAAGGTTTAGCAAAAAAAGTAGAAACCCTTTCTGATATATTAAATTCATACATATAAATCTTGCTTTGCGTGAGGGATAGCAGTGGTAGCTTGGTGAAACAGCCGCTTTTGTGAAGCAAGGACTAGCGGGGCTGACAGCGGAAGACACCGCTAGGACTATGCGGAACTAGCGGCTGTGAAACAACTACAAACGAATAGCCCGACCTCTATATAAAAAGCGCAGTAATCGTGAAACGATTATTGCGCTTTTTGTATAGAGGGCACGCCATAAGAAGCTCTCTTGATTTTAGAATTGAACATGGAAGATTAACTAAAAAGATACTCCACATCATCTCTTGTCAACTGCTTGATAAAACTCTTTTCGGTACTAATCAAGTCAGCGGCAAGTGCTCGTTTTTTGCGTTGTAATTTCAATATCTTTTCTTCAATCGTATTTTTACAAATCATTTTATAAGCAAATACTTTTCGTTTTTGCCCAATACGGTGAGAGCGATCAATGGCTTGTTGTTCGACGGCTGGATTCCACCACGGGTCTACTAGGAAGACATAGTCGGCTGCGGTGAGGTTCAACCCAAAACCACCCGCTCGTAAGCTAATTAAAAAGACGCGACATTCTTCATTTTCTTGAAAGTGCTTAACAGCAGCCTGACGTGCTAATGGGCTAACAGACCCATCTAGGTATTCATATTTAATCCCTTCTTTTTCGAGTAACTCACGAATCATTCCCAACATGCCCAAGAACTGCGAAAAGATTAAAATTTTATGTTGATTGGTTTTTTCAGTAATACTTACATGTAATTCATCTAACTTAATAGATTCTTTCCCATAATCTTCTGCATTATTGAGGAGTGCAGGAGAATCACAAATTTGACGTAGTTTCATTAAGCCTTCAAGAATAAACATGCCTGCTTTTGCCATTCCCTCTTGATCGATACGCTCTAGGATTTTATAACGATATTCATTTTTAAAGGCATCGTATACGCCTCGTTGTTCCTCTTTCATATCACAATACAAGACACTTTCTGTTTTAGCAGGTAGCTCTTTGGCAACCAGCTCTTTGGTACGACGCAAAATAAATGGATATACAATTTTCTTTAACTCTTGTACCTTTAATTCATCTCCTTGTTTATCAATCGGGTTAGCATACTCTTGCTTAAAAAAGTCAATACTACCCAATAAACCTGGATTGAGGAAATTCATCTGGGCATAAAGGTCGAAGGTATTATTTTCGATTGGCGTACCTGTTAGTGCTAGGCGGTTTTTACATCTAAGTAAACGCACTGCTTTGTAACGTTTGGTAGAAGGATTTTTAATGGCTTGCGATTCATCTAGTACGATATAATTGAACTCAAATTGAGCAAACAAATCGGCATCGGAAGTAACAATACCGTAAGTGGTTAGGATAATATCGTATCCTGTGAAAATTTCTATTTTGTGGCGTACTCGGTTGGGTCCATGATGCAAATAGATTTTTAGTTCAGGACAAAACTTAGCGGCTTCCTCTTGCCATACAAAAACCAGGGAAGTAGGTACGACTACCAAATTGACAGCATCTCCTAATTTTTCCTTTTGATATTGTAGGAAAGTGAGTACTTGCAAGGTTTTACCCAATCCCATATCATCTGCCAAACAGCCTCCCCACCTGAATTCATCTAGAAAATGAAACCAGTTAAATCCTGATTTTTGGTAATTACGCAGTGTTGCTTGAATGCTTTTAGGAACAGGAATATTTTTGATATTGGAAAACTCGCGTAGTTTGCGTTTTTTATCGCGCAATTCAGCAATTATATCGTCATCATCTATTTGGTCATACAAATCTTCGATGAGTGAAAAGTGGAGCTTGGCTACTTGAAGTGAATCGCCTTTCACTTTTCCCATCTTAAATAAGGTCGCATATTTTTGCACCCAATCATCGGGTATCATCCCCATTGTCCCATCTCCCAGCTTCACAAACTTCTCGTTGCGTAATAACGCCTTTTGCACATCTTTGATCGACACGGACTGTGTTCCAAATACAATATCTGCTTTGATATCAAACCAATCAATTCCCGAACTTACACGCATTTGCAATTGGGGTTTATTGATATTGTACTTGAATTTTTTGAGGTCTTTAAAGCCGTATATATCTACATACAAAGCACGAAGTTTATCATAAAAGGTTAAGAACCATAAATCTTTCATGACTTCATCATAGTCGATATAGTAATACAAACCTCCCGTCTGTTCTACTTCTTCTTGAAAACTAGGATGTTGTGCTAATAAAAATTGTTGAAAATCTTCTTCAAATACTTTGTCTCGTGCTACCTTAACAATTTCGCCTCCCGCCTCGTACACAATTTCATTCAAACCATTTAGCTCTACTTTATGATTGGCATAAGACACCAGCGGCTGAATGACCAAATAATTATCCGACTCTTTGAGGTAAATTTCTGCTTTGGGAGTAATTTGTTTTTCTACAATATTAATCTCTACCTGACTATCAAAACGGTATTTGTGACGCAGCGGTAAAATGAAACTTTGTAATAAACGAGAGAGTTCTTTTTTGCGAATTTTTACAGATGGATTTTTAATGAAGGTTTGCCAAACATCCCCATCATCCGTATAAGATGTTAGGTAAAGCTGTCCATCATTTATAATCATCAAGCCACCCATTAATTGGGCATCTTTGATAGGGACAATATTATCTTTAGCCAATTCGATAGAGGCGGTAAGACGGTAAAAGTCACCGCTTTCTACCAGTGAGAAATACAATTTTGCACGGTCATCCGACACATGAATAGGAGCAATATTATTGATGGTAATGGCTTTGGTTGGCTTAACAACCCTATACACACGTTTGTGTTTAAGAAAACTCAATACGATATCCAATTGCTGCCCGATATAGCCATAAATTAGTTTTCCTGAAGCATCATCTAACTGGTTTTTATTGACATAGTGTCCACCTCCATAATTCCATGTATAAGCAACTTTAGCTTCGGAATTTTCTCTAGCAAATTCGGCTACTTTTCTCCAAGAAAGAGTCTGTACCAAATCAAATAATTCTAAGTCTTCCTCTTCGATAGGTGGAATATGCTGGCTATTAATCGCTCCATAATGGGTTAGTAATGCCGACACATGTGAAACCATTTCCTTACCTTCTTCATCCAATCGCCCTACAATAGGTACGATTTCAAAACTGGGAAGCATTTCTTCTTTCCAAAAGTTAAAAGCATATCCCAAGCTATACCGCACTACTTTTTTAGCTTTATTAGAGGAACGTCCTCTTCTTCGCTTACTCTTTGGCACATTAAAAGTACGGTGAGGTTCTTCTCTTTGCCGATACTTGACTCCTAAGCGTTCTAGTTCACCAATTTTAATCAAATTTTCATCTAGCACTACTAACTCTGGACCCATCTTACCTTCCTTAAAATAAAATTTCCCCTCCAAATCATCCTCCATACTAAAACCGTATTGGGATAATAGTTTATTTTTATGTGCCTCCCAATCCTGAATGAGGTCAAAGGCATTGGCCCCTTTGGTAAACTTCATTTGTAATAAGACAATCGCCTTATGAATACACAACCTATTTCGCACTTCTTTACAATTACAAGAAGTCTCAAAGACATCTCTACCATTTTTACGAATTGTCACCTCATGTTTCTCATCTTTAAAAGTAACCGATGCTTTGACTGTGTGATGGCTTTCCGATAAAATTGCAGCACGTTCATTAAAAGCAAGTTGACGCGCAGGTGGCCAGTATTCTGCTGCCAGATTACTACGGATCAATTGCTCATTGATCGATTTCATTTTTATTTCGGTATGATTTGCATTGAAGGTAGGCTCTTGAACAAGGTTAGGAACATCCACTAGTTGGACTTCCAAATCGAGTAAGGCAGCCACTTGATGTTTACAAATTCCTACCCAACTATAGGGGCAGGAACATTGACTAGTCATACCCGCTTTATCTAAAAAGGAATGAATAGTGACAATATGATCTTTACGGAAAGATTGTTCATTACTAATCTGGTAGGTAGCTGTTCCTTTTTTTATATCAAAACTGGCGAGTTTATAGGTTTTTGCATTAAATATACGCCGTCCTTTTCCTTTGATGGGACCTTGTGCATTTTCTGCGATATATTGTTGGATTATGGAGTTCTCTGTATGCTTTTTTGCCAAAATATATTCTTTAGCGAAACCAATAGAAAGGAGGAATTTTAACCCATTTTGATGACAAAAACAAATTTTTCTTCTTTAGCAACGGATAAAAAAGAAAAAATTATCAATTATCATTTTATTAAAATTTTCAAAGACTGTGGCACTATCTCAAATTGAATAGGACCATGCCCCACCAATTCACCATCCAGTTGTAAAAAAATGGACTCCTTTGATTTTATATTTAAAGAGGTAGTACGGAATGTCTCCACTTTCGGATTTGTTACAAACTTTCCATTAAATAAGTTTTTCAGCTCCATAGCCACCCCCATCTTACTAATATCCTTGATGAGTGTTATATCAAACAAGCCATCATTCGGCACTGCATCAGGAGCTATTTTCATGCCACTCCCAAAATATTGACATACCGCCACAGCTACCATAAACACCTTTTCTTTAATCATTCTTGTCTCTGTTCGCACAATGATTGGCACATTCTGATACTGAAATAGACCTTGTAACAAACCTATCAAATAAGATAAGCGACCAAATTTTTTTACATTCACCATTCGCTGTGCTACAAAAGCATCAAAGCCTGTTCCTCCAACATTCAAAAAGTATCGTTGGTGTTGTTCTTCTCCTTCATAATACCTTACCAATCCAACATCATGCAATAGATAATTCTCTCCCGATTTCATAAGACCAACTATCTCTTCTATTGCTTGAGGTATCTTGAGAGTTTTTAACCAATCATTGCCAGTGCCAGTGGCAATGACTGTAAATAAAATGTCGGTACTAGGCACCTCTTTCTGTCCCATTATTCCATTCACCACCTCATTATAAGTTCCATCTCCACCTATAGCCAAGATATTATAAAATCCATCTGCAATTGCCTTTTTAGTAATTTCAGTTGCATGTCCTGCATATTCAGTAAATAGTTGTTGATATGAAATCTCCTCCTGTTTCAATTTTACAGACAACTCATTTTCCCACAAAGACCTTCCATTTTTTTTCCCAGAGGCAGGATTCACAATGACAAACCATTTTCTAGTACGATCCATAATCATAATATTGAGGGGCAAAGAAATAGAGCTTCTTGCTAGCGCGCACCAGAAACAGAATTATTGTAACAAAAAACGTAGATAGTTTCTATCGTTATTGAGATTCGAACAAGTAAATATCTCTTTTTTCATGCACATTACAAAATCTTGACACTTATTGTTCTTATTTATTTGGGCGTGCCCAAGCCACAATACGACCATCCACCGTTCATGCTGATCGCATGAACGGTGGATGGTCGCACTGCGGCTTGGTCGGGCTTTCGGCTAGTAGTTGGCTCATAGAAAACATATTCGACTATTACTGCTGAACAGTGTCTTCCTTCGTCAGCCCTGCCAGCAGTAGTCTCATTATGTTTCTATTTCACCAATCTTCCGCCTCTATCCCTCACGCAAAAACAATGAGTGATTGACTGAATGAGCGAATGCGTGAATGGGGCGTTACGCACCCTATTTTTAGCTGTTGCCAGCTTCTTCACTATGGTTTGTACAACAAGTTTTAGACTAATAAAATATGGCGTAACGCCCATTCAATCATGCAGTCATTCACTCATTGTTTCGCGTGAGGGATAGCAGTGGTAGCTTGCCGAAGTAGCTGCTTTTGTGAAGCTTGACCTAGCAGGGCTGACAGCGGAAGACACTGCTAGGGCATTTAGCTGAACAAGCCGCTACAAGGCAACTACAAACGAATAGCCCGACCTGAAACAAGGAATTGGGGGAATGCGGGATTGAGAGATTGGGTTAGCGTTACGCGCTACCTATACCAATCCCGCATTTCACCAAAGCCTTGTGAAAGGGCACGCCCAGATAGACAAAAAAAATCCCCAAACAGACGAGCTGCTTGGGGATTCGATTAGTCAATAATTGAATTTAAGTTATCACAAAGATTTAGTGAAGACCTTTAGTCACTTTAGTAGTGATTTGCTTTTCACCATTATCTACTGCGATAATATACATTCCGACATCCAAGCCTCTTGGAGCCGATACTTCGAAGACAGCTGTTGTACCGATTGGTTCTACTGTCTTGCGGTTTAATAAGCGTCCTGCGACATCGTAAAGATTCACATTGATTGGTTCTGGACCATCAACAGAAACAGTTACTTCTACCAAATTACCAGGTATAGGAACAATACTGATAAAGTCGAAGCTTCCTTCTCCACGTTGTAGTGAAATCACTTCAGAAGTACTTGTCTCACCATTGTAATCTGTCTGAACAAGGTAGTAGTAGTTCAATCCTGCAACTGCATTCTTATCTAAGAAGATGTAACTCAATAATTGGTCGCTATTACCTGCACCATTCACGATGGCAATTTCTTCGAAATCGACACCATTGGTAGAGTGATAAAGGGTAAAGAAGTCATTATCAGTTTCAGAAGCTGTGCTCCAAGTGATAAGGTTTCCTTCGTCTTGTACTTCTCCATCGAAGCTCAATAGATCAACACCAAGTGTTACACATGGTATAATTTGTTCTTCAACGATACGAGTTGTACAGCCTTTTTCATCACTCACTTCGATAATATAACCAAGTAGTCCATCAGGTAAGAGAACTCTTGCAGAATTACCTAAGAAACGACTATCAGTAAAGAGGTTAGTACCATTAACATCAGTTACATTAATACTATAAGGTGCTAATCCTTGCTCTAATGATAGAACTAAGTTAACATTACCTCCAGCACAATCTAAGAACTTAAATACTTCTAACTCTCCTACTACTACTGTTACATCATCTGTATCCACACAACCGTCGGCAGAGCTAACTGTTACGGTGTAAGTGGTTGTTTCAGTTGGTGTCACAACTATTGTAGCAGATGTCTCACCAGTACTCCATACAAAATTAGAACCTCCAGAAGCAGTTAAGGTGACAGGTTGTACACCACAAATTGTTTGATCAGGTCCTGCATAAGCAATTACTGGATCAACATAAATGGTTACTTGGTCTACACCTGTACAAGCTCCATTGGTTACCGTTACGAAGTAAGTGGTACTTAAGCTTGCAGAAACATTAATTGATTGAGTAGTTTCTCCTGTACTCCATAAGTAAGATCCTCCACCAGATGCGGTTAAGGTTACATTACCTGGCTGACATAAGAAGACATCTGGTCCTGCGCTTGGTGTAAAGTCACCAACAAAGACCGTCACAACATCTGTATCTAAACATCCATTTTCATCTGTAACAGTTACGATATAGTCAGTAGTAACAGTAGGACTAACAAAGATGGTAGATCCAACATTTCCATTACTCCATACGTAGTTAGTTCCACCTGTTGCAGTTAAGGTTGCTGTTTCACCAGGACATTGTAATGATTGGTCATCACCAGCATCTGCAATTGCATTATTGATAAAGATGGTTGCTTCTTCAACTGCATTACAGCCATTGGCATTGGTGATAGTCACGTAGTAAGTCGTTTCGAAAGCAGGCATTACATTAATGGTATTACCTGTATCTCCAGTACTCCATTGGTAACTTACACCACCTGTAGCAGTTATACTAGCAGTTCCACCCCAACAAATCGTTTGATCAGGACTGATTGACGTGTTAATATCTTCTACAAATACCGTTACTTCATCAGTTGCAGGACAACCATTAGGCGATGTCACCGTCACTGAATACGTTGTGGTTGTTTGTGGATTCACAACAATCGTTTGTGTCGAAGAACCATTACTCCAAGTGTATTTACCTTCTCCATCAGGAGTAGTTGCTGTAATAGTGATTACCTCACCAGCACAAATTGTTCTGTCTGGTCCTGCATCTACAGGTCCTCCTGTTTCAACAAATACAGTTACATCATCAGTAGCGGTACAGTTATTAGATCCTGTCACTACTACTGAGTAAGTAGTCGTTGAACCTGGGCTTACAGTAATACTTTGAGTTGTGGCTCCTGTATTCCATAAGTAGCTTCCACCACCTGTCGCAGTTAAGATTGCTGTTTCTCCAGCACAAATCGTTTGATCTGGTTCAGCACTAGCTGTTGCATTTCCAACGAAGACAGTTACATCATCGCTATCGGTACAACCACCATTGTTAACAGTCACTGTATAAGTAGTCGTTGAACCTGGGCTTACAGTAATACTTTGAGTCGTAGCTCCGGTATTCCATAAGTAAGTGCCACCACCATTTGCGGTAAGCGTTATGCTCTCACCTTCACAGATATTTTGATCTGGTCCAGCTACTGCTACTGCACTACTTACAAATACGGTTACATCATCACTTGCAGTACAGTTACCTGTGGCACTGGTTACAATTACTGAATAAGTAGTTGTTGAACCTGGGCTTACAGTAATACTTTGAGTTGTGGCTCCTGTATTCCATAAGTAAGTGCCACCGCCACTTGCTGTAAGAGTCGCACTCTCACCGACACAGATGTTTTGGTCTGATCCTGCTTCTGCGAATGCACTACTTACAAACACCGTTACATCATCACTTGCAGTACAGTTGCCTGTAGTACTTGTTACCACTACTGAGTAAGTAGTTGTTGAACCTGGACTTACGACGATACTTTGAGTCGTTGCTCCTGTATTCCATAAGTAAGTTCCGCCGCCACTTGCGGTAAGAGTTGTACTCTCACCTTCACAGATATTCTGGTCTGGTCCAGCTTCTGCCACTGCGCTACTTACAAAGACAGTTACATCGTCACTTGCAGTACAGTTGCCTGTAGTACTTGTTACAATCACAGAATAAGTAGTCGTTGAACCTGGACTTACAACAATACTTTGAGTCGTTGCTCCTGTATTCCATAAGTAAGTTCCGCCACCGCTTGCTGTAAGAGTCGTGCTTTCACCGACACAGATATTCTGGTCTGGTCCTGCTTCGGCTACTGCACTACTTACGAAGACGG
>JAHDHP010000151.1 GCA_020631245.1 Bacteroidota bacterium
TCATAGAAAATATATTCGGCTACATCACCTAGCAGTGTCTTCCGCTGTCAGCCCTGCTAGGTGAAGCCTCATCATATTTCTATTTCACCAAGCTATCACTGCTATCCCTCACGCAAAACAGTTGTTGTGTTGTTGTGGGATTGTGTTGTTGAGTTAGCGTTACGCACTCATTTCTTAGCTGCTGCCAGCGTCTTTGCTGATGGTTTTCACGACAAGTTTCAACGGCTAGGCTGAAGTCGAAGACGAATCTTATATGTACTCCATTTTCCTCTTTGATCCTTTTATGAAAACTCTTAAATGTTCTTCAACTTCTTTTATGGTTCAGAGAAAAACAGCTAGTCTTTTACCCTTAATTATACATTGTATATTTTGCAATGAATCGTTTTTACAAAGGTATAACGCGAAGATTGTACGAAGTGCGATGTACTAAGTGCGAGGAAGGTACTTTTACCTGCCATTATACATAACTAATTACTCTTTGTGAACTTCGTCATAAACATCGTGGACTTTGCGGTAAAAACACTCCAGCACGAAAATCTTCGCACCTCGCACTTCGCACCTCCTATTTTTTTTCGTAAATTCATTCAACCAAAAAAAACAAGCCTATGCCAACCTACACCCTCCAAGTCAATGGAACCTCCCATGAAGTAACTGCCGATGCAGACACCCCCGTACTATGGATACTTAGAGACCAGCTCAACCTAGTTGGTACCAAATATGGATGCGGTATCGCCCAATGTGGAGCCTGCACCATCCATGTAGATGGCGCAGCCTTTCGATCTTGCGCGCTACCTATTTCCCAACTCGGTACCCAAGCTATTACCACTATCGAAGGCCTCGATCCCAATGCCAAACATCCTCTGCAAGAAGCATGGCGGGAGCATGATGTACCACAATGTGGATACTGCCAAGCAGGACAAATAATGAGTGCCGCAGCATTACTCGCAGCGAATAAAAATCCGTCGGACGAAGAAATTGATACCGCCATGTATGGAAACCTATGTCGATGTGCTACCTATACGCGTATCAAAGCGGCAATCAAATCAGTATCCTAATAAATTCATTCAAATAATAGTATGAAAAATCAAAATATAAATAAAGAACGTAGACACTTTATAAAAGTGTGTGCAACCGTTGGTGGAGGCATGTTAATTGGCTTTCAGTGGACAAGTTGCCAATCAGATACATCCAAAGATGTAGTCGTAGAAGCGGTTCCAGAACCTATAAAGGAAGAAATAAAGAGCTTACCGCATCCCAAAGAATGGGTTGACTTTGATGCCTATATAAAGATAGGAGACACAGGTTTGGTAACGATTATGTCGGCAAATCCAGAAATTGGGCAAAATATCAAAACCTCCATGCCGATGATTGTCGCCGAAGAACTCGACGTAGCATGGAAAGATGTTATTGTCGAACAAGCACCTCTCAATACCGATTGGTATGAACGACAAGTGGCAGGTGGGAGTCAATCTATTCGAAAGGGATGGGAAACGCTGCGAAAGGCTGGAGCCACAGTACGAAAAATGCTACTCGATACCGCCCTCGAACAATGGGAGGCCAGCCCAGAAGATTGCACCATCGCCGATGGAGTCATTACTCATAAAGATGGTCGAACATTGGGCTATGGTGAACTAGCCACAGCAGCCAGTGAGCGCGAAGTTCCCAATCCAGAAGAGGTGTCTTTAAAAGATCCGAAAGATTTTAAAATCATTGGTAAGAGCCAGAAGAATGTAGACCTAGAAGGGATTTTAACAGGTAAACCGCTTTTTGGTATTGATTATAAGCGGGAAGGAATGGTCTATGCAGTTGCTTTGCGCCCTCCTGCTTTTGGCCAAGAATTGGTGAGTTTTGATGATACAGCTACCAAAGAAGTTACTGGTGTGGTAGATGTTATAAAGTTTGGAAACAAAATAGCGGTATTGGCCGAAAATACATGGGCAGCGATAAAAGGTAAAAAAGCCCTTAAAGCAGAATGGAAGCAAGTGGAGAAGGCTGAATCAAGCGTGTATCATAATGAAACCTTACAAAAGTACTTAGATAAAAAAACAAAGAAGCCACGCCGTGTCGATGGAGATGTAGAGAAGGCTTTTGCAGAAGCGGATGAAGTGATCGAACGAACATATGAAGCTCCTTTTCTGCCACATAGCTGCCTAGAACCGATGAATTTTTTCGCCAATGTGACACCCGAAAAAGTAGAATTGGTAGGTCCTATTCAAACACCCAAATGGACAGAAGATAAAATCGCGAAACTACTAAAACGCGAAAAAGAAGAAATTACCATAGAGATGACCCGAATGGGTGGAGGTTTTGGCCGACGACTATATGGTGATTTTGCCGAAGAAGCTGCCGAAATATCAAGCCTTTCTAAACGTCCTGTCAAACTCTTATTTACGCGAGAAGATGATATGTTGGCGGGTACATACCGACCCGCATCTGCCTATAAGTTTAAAGTCGGTATTAAAGATAAGGAGGTCACTGCTTACCACCTCACCGAAGCTTGTTTCAATGGAGAAATGTTTGGGAGTATGCCTAATAATTTCCCTTGTGGAGCTATCCCAAATTATCGGGTAGACTGCCATAATATAGAAAGTAATATTACCACAGGTGCTTGGCGTGCCCCTTATGCCAACTTCCTCGCCTTTGCCGAGCAAGCCTTCTTAGATGAATTAGCGGTAAAGCTGGAGAAAGACCCTGTTCAATTCCGTTTAGACTTACTCGAAAAAGCAAAAGTCAATCCAGTAGGGGAGGAACATAATTATGAGGTCGATAAATATGCAGGAGTGATAAAATTGGCTGCCAAAAAAGCGGGTTGGGTAGCAGGGCAAGCCAATCCCAAATTGGGCTTTTCCGCCTATTTTTCACACAATACCTATGTTGCTGAAGTAGCACAAGTAGAGAAAGTAGACGGAACTCCTGCGATTAAAAAAATTATATGTGCGGTTGATTGTGGCTTGGTCATCAACCCTATTGCTGCTCTCAATCAAATTGAAGGGGGGATTATTGATGGAATTGGTCATGCCATGTATGGTGATTTTAACTTTGTAGAAGGACAAACACAATCCACTAACTTCAATCAATACCGTTTGATTCGGATGCCTGAAACACCCGCCATTGAGGTGCATTTTGTGGAGAGTAATAATGATCCCACTGGTTTGGGCGAGCCTACTTTACCGCCTGCGGGAGGAGCTGTTGCCAATGCCTTATTTAAAGCCACAGGGAAACGATTGTATAAACAGCCTTTTGTGAAGAATATAGAAATGTTAGGTTAATTGAGGGAATGAGGGGTTTGGGCCAAACTTGTATAGCCGTCCATTTATGGCGGCTTATGTTGAAACGTTAATCAATATGGAATATAAATTCGATTCGTTCTCGCTTGAGACGCGATAAATCGACGTCTCTACAAGCCTCTCCTTGAGATCAGGAATATTGTTCAAAAGCTTCTTGGTTTGTCATTCGTCCCAAAGCCTTGCGAGTCATCACTTTTACTAGCAGAAGTAATGTGTATATCTTATTTTGCCACCCTACAAAATAAATAGACACATGACTTTAACATCCATACTTACCACTATTCATGTATGTAGTGGCTTCACCAGCCTCCTCCTTTTTTGGATACCTATGTTTACCAAAAAAGGAGGAACCGCTCACCGCAAAATTGGACAAGTCTACGTGTATCTTATGGCAGTAGTTGTCCTTACGGCTGCCCTCCTCTGTATCATCAATGCCAGCAATGGAAAATGGAATTCAGCCCTCTTTTTAGGCT
The DNA here is from genome assembly GCA_020631245.1 of Bacteroidota bacterium. Classification (GTDB taxonomy): domain Bacteria; phylum Bacteroidota; class Bacteroidia; order Chitinophagales; family UBA2359; genus JAHDHP01. Next base: position 3,761 of record JAHDHP010000151.1, read on the forward strand.
TCCTTTCTTTCCTTACAGGCATCCCACTTTGGTATGGAATCTCTATTTTAAAGAATAAACAGGAGGTGAGTAAAAGCCACCGACTTACCCATCAGGTATTGGTGAGTGCTTTGTTACTTTATAGTTTGTTTTTATTGGGTGTGGCAATTTCTTTGAAATTCAAAGGGGGTGGGGTTCTTTATTTGTTTTTTGGTATGCTTGGTTCATTAGTTACGATTCCTACCCTCAAGGCTTATTGGAAGAAGACCTATGAAGTAAATTGGCTGCGAGAGCATTATGGCGGGATGATCGTTAGCGGAACGGCGGCTTATACGGCTTTTTTCGTGTTTGGTGGAGCTACTTTTTTTGAATCCATTTTTGTAGGAAATTGGCAAGTCCTTCCCTGGATATTACCCACTGTATTAACTGTGTTTGGGATGACGTATTTGAATAGAAAGTATTTGAATAGTTGATGGTTGAACGTTTCATCGTCGCACGTAAATCGTCGCACGTCGCACAAAAACCCACCTCTAAATCTCCTCCCAGGAGGAGACTGCGTGAGGGATTGTAGTGGTAGCTTGCCGTAGAGACGTTGCGCGCAACGTCTGTACAGAAAGGTAGTGACACTTCTCCTAGCAGGGCTGACGGAGGAAGACACTGCTAGGAGATATAGTGGAACACCTTTTCTGCGAGGCAACTACAAACGGAAAGCCCGACCTTGTTTGCGTATATTTTCGTTAGCCCGTTCATGCGTCTTCGCATGAACTAAAGGTGAACGAAAATATACGCAGACAAGGGCACGCCCAAAAATTAAACACGTTCTATTTTTAATAAAAACCCCACACCACGTACATTTTCTATTTGCACATTCGGATCAGCCTTGAGGTATTTTCTTAATCGACTAATAAAGACATCCATACTACGTCCCATAAAATAATCATCGTCTCCCCATACTGCTTTTAACATTTCTTCACGCTTTACGAGTGTGTTTTTGTGTTGTACTAAAAACTGTAAAAGTTTCGATTCTTGTTGGGTCATACGGATGGTTTTATCAGCTATTTCAAGAGTCAATTCCGTAGCATTAAAGGTAAATTGACCAATCGGTGTCGTGGTCTGTTTGGTTCGTCCTGAACGCCTCAAAATATTGTGGATTCTTAAAATGACTTCATCTATATCAAAGGGTTTGGTGATATAGTCATCGGCTCCTAGTTGTAGGCCCTTTAGACGGTCGATTTTTTGATCTTTGGCGGTTACAAAAATGAAGGGTAGGGAAGGGGCATGCTGGCGGATTCGCTTGGCTAAACTAATCCCGTCTAATTGGGGGAGCATGATGTCGATTATACAGAGGTCGTAATTTTCTTTTTGAAATTGCTCCCACGCACGTAGACCATCTTCACATAAGTCTACCTGAAATTGACTCATTTCTAAGTATTGCTTGACGACCTGTCCGAGGTCAGGATCATCTTCGACGAGTAATAGCTTGTATTTCATCATTTTAAATTTAGGGGTCAGGAGACAGGTTTCAGGGGTCAGTTTAGAATTTGGAAAAAATAGTCAAAAATCATTACCGTTTTATCGTGAGCCGCCATAAATGGATGGTTGTACATTAGATCTAAAATCTACTGACCCCTCAAACCTGACTCCTTTCAAGAGGTAGAATAATCTCAAAACAGCTCCCTTTTCCAATTTCACTTTCCACTTCAATAGTTCCATTATGTGCCTCCACTACTTGTTTTACATAATACAAGCCAAGTCCTAATCCTTTTACATTATGAACATCGCCTTTAGCTGCTCGATAAAATTTATCAAAAATAAGTCCCTTTGTAGTCATGCTCATTCCAATTCCTTCGTCAATAATTCGAATACCAATTTGCTGATTATTTTTATCAAATGTTTCAACTCGGATTAATTCTTTATTAGGATTATATTTCACTGCATTATCTAGTAAATTATTGATGACAGTGGTAAAGTGAAAGGGAGCGATTAGTACCTGATCGTTGGTTGCTTGTAAGTTGAGTACAATAGGAATGGTAGCTTCTTTTAATTGAAAATCTGCAACTACTTGTTCTAAAAAGTGATTTAAGGATAAATGTTCTCGCTCCAATTTCCAAGCCTCTTGTTCCTTTATAGATATGTCTAAAACCTGATTGATGAGTTGTTGTAGGCGTTGCGATTGGCGGTGAATGATTTGTAATAAATGTTGACGTTGGGATTTGTTATCAGCGATTTGATCTTTTTGTAGGCTTTTATTGGCGACATTGATCGTCGCCAAAGGGGTCTTTAATTCGTGGCTTATATTATTAATAAAATCACTTTTTATATCAGACAGTTTCTTTTGTTGTTGCCAGTGATAAATAGTAAATAGAAGAACGCCTAACATGGATAATATAGTAAGTAAAGAAAGCGCAAAGGCACTCCATAAACCTTTGAATAAAAACCATTTTCTAGAAGGCGTATCTACATATAAAGAATAGACCATTCGATAATTATTTTTTACAGCCGTTCGAGAGCGCATAATATAATTATCATTATTATAATGTTGTAGGCTGCCTAACAACAAGAATTCATTTTCGACAGTTTCTTTATACATGACCCACTCGGTAGTATCATTGAGTAAGACACCAAATTGATGTAGTAAAATGACATATTCTAATTTTGAATCTAGCTCGTTTTGCACTTGAAATTTTTGCATCCACTCATCTAAGGGATTGTGCTGACGAATTTGAATAACCATTTGTTCAAAGTACTCATTATTAATAGTTTCTCTTTTACCCTCATCTGTATTTTCCCATTCCCCTTTAAATTGTACTACTAAACTGTCAATGAGCTTATAGGCATCTTTGTATAAGACTCCATTATTAATGGAAGAAGAATATTGGTTAAAAAGGTCTTTATTATATGTATACTTAAATTCTTTGTTTTTGAGATGGTAGGTATTAGATACCATAAAATACTGCGCGCCTAATAAGGCGATAAAAGCAAGTGCTGCCAAGCAAATAGCGATATATAATTTATTTGTTTTCACCTCCCAAATATAAAGGAATCTCTCCACATTATAGCCGCATTAACAAAGCATTAACAGACTATTAACAAAAGGAACAAAAAGGCTGCTTTACTTTTGTAGCAGACAAGAAAATTACTTTTTAAATCTAAATCAAAAATCATGAAAAAAGTTTATTTACCAAGTTTAGTACTAGGGATATTATTGTCCTTAACCACACAGTATTCTTTTGCACAAGTAGATGGTTTGCCACCTGATGCTGTTGCAGGAAAATGTTATGCGCGTTGCTTGCTTCCAACTCAGTATGAGACTGTCACCGAACAAGTTTTACTTAAAGAAGCCTCTACACGTTTGGAAGTGGTTCCTGCTGAATATAGAGATGTTACGGAGCAATTAATGGTGAAAGAAGGCTATAAAGTGCTACAAATTCAACCTGCTACTTTCTCTACTATGACCGAAGAAATTATGGTCAAAGAAGCAAGTAGCCGACTCGAATATGTACCTCCTACTTTTGAGACAGTAACGGAACAAGTGATGGTGCAACCTGCAGCTACTAGATGGCAAAAGGGAAGAGCTAGTCGCGATTGTTTGAGCCATAACCCAGAAGATTGTAGGGTATGGTGTTTGACAGAAACTCCTGCAAAATATAAAACCCTCACTCGATCTATCTTAAAATCGCCTGCTACTACACGCGAAGTACCTATTCCTGCGGAATATAAAACGGTCAGTAGAGCAGTTATCCAACAACCTGCTCAGGTACTAGAGCGAGAAGTTCCTGCCGAATATCGTACTGTTAGTAAAAAAGAACTGGTAAGTCCTGCTACTACACGAGAAGTGAGTGTTCCTGCTGAATATGGTACGATGGAAACCAAACGCCTTGTACTAATCGGAGGATGGAGTGACTGGGTAGAGATTGTGTGTGGAACGAAATAAGATTTCATTTATCCGTTAATTAATAATCGGAAACAGAGGTATGGCGTCAACAATTGTTGATGCCATTTTTTTAACCATAACTAAAGTCAAGCTAATGAAAAATCATTTTCAATTCTTTTTATCTCTTTTGTTTATGTACATGTGTAGTACCAATTTTAGTTATGCTCAAGCATTGTACAAACAAACTTGTTGTGTATGGATTCCTTCACAGTTTGATATTGAAATTGTAGAAAGAGAAAAGGTATTAAAACAAGCGGCTTATGTAGAAGAAATCTATGTGCCACCTATACTTGAAGAAGTGGAGGAGAAAGTGTTAATAGTGCCTAAGAGAAATAGATGGGAGAAAGTAAAAGCTGCTAGATGTTGTTTTGGAACTGATTGTAAATTATGGGCTATAGTAGCTGTTCCTGCCGAATATAAGATAATCAAACGCCAAGTATTAAAAATGCCTGCCTATACCAAAGAAGTCCATATCCCTGCTCAATATCAGTATAGGATTATTTCTAGACAAAAAAAGAAGGTATATGTTAAAAATGATATTTGAATGTTCATACCGTCTCACAAATTGCAACTATCGTAGCAGGAGGGCTAGTCTTTTTAGCTGCCGAATGGAACGGTTTATCACTCATTTCTGCCTATCTACACAATCCACTAACATGGCTTTGTATGGGACTCGTCACCCTCCTTATTCCACTATTATCTCGCACCCTCAAAACAGGCAATATCTGGTCAGGGCGAGCCATCGTAGGGATGCAAGTAGCCCTGATTCTATCAGCCTGGGCAACCGTCCAATATCCTACCTTTATCAGCTTAGCCGATGGAACCAACCTCACCATTTTCAATACCCAATCACCTCCTGCTACCTTCCGCCAAATGACCATTGCCTTAGCTATTGGAATAGCCCTCATTTTTCCCGCCTTATTTTATCTCTACCGCGTCTTCAAAACAGCAGCTTAATTTTTTGGGCGTGCCCCCATTTTTGCCAATCAAGCTGTTAGGTTTTACCAAGCTGACAGGTTTCGATTGGCAAAAATGGGGTCGGGCTATCCACTTGTAGTTGCCTCGTAGAAAACATATTCGGCTATCTTTACTGGCAGTGTCTTCCTCTGTCAGCCCTGCCAGTAAAAGCCTCATTATATTTCTACTTTGGCAAGCTACCGTTTCTATCCCTCACGCGAACCAATGACTGGATGAGCGAATAAAAAGTCTCCTCCTGGGAGGAGATTTAGAGGTGGGTTTAAGCGTTACGCGTTTTCTATAAAACTGTTGTCCCCTCCGTGTTCCCTCTCTTTGCGTTCTCTGTGGTTTCCCTCTCTGCGCCCTCCGTATTCCCTCTCTTTGCGTTCTCTGTGTTTCCCTCTCCGTGCCCTTCGTGTTTCCCTCTCTGCGCGCTCTGTGTCAAAAAAAAATCACCCCTCAGCGGGAAAAATCGCCTTCTCATAAGTCATTCTTATAGAAACATATTTCAATTATGCCGAAGAAAACAAATAAAAAGACACCTCCAAACTCAAAAGAAGAGAAAAAGGTAAATGAGGGCAACAAATTTGATAAGATCTTTAAACAAAATGCCGAACCTATCTTTTTGCGTCTTATTGAGTGGCAATTAGGAGTTACAATCAAGGATTATCACGAATTTAATCCTAAGATGCAAACTACGCTGGAGCGGGAAATGGACGGCTTGTATGAAGTGGAAACGAAAGAGGGTGAACAATGGCTTTTACATATTGAATTTCAGTCCGACAGTGACCCAGAAATGTTATATCGAATGATTGAATATCATGGTATTGCTACCCGTAGATTCTTGAAACCTATAAAACACCTTGTGATCTATTTGGGTGCTGCCAAACCCAATATGCCCAGTGAATTACCCGTCGCGTATCAATTTGAGGGTTTTGATTTATTAGCTTTGCGTGACCTAGATACTGAGCAACTACTTTCTTCGCAAGTTCCAGAAGTAATTATGTTAGCTATATTGAGTAAATATCCTAAAGATGAGAGTGAAAAGATATTAAGAAGTACTATCATGCAACTAATAGGAGCAACTAAGAATAAAAATAAGCTAAACATGTATCTAAGACAGTTGACAATCATTGCAAATTTGCGTAAATTAGAAACAAGCACATTAAAAATATTACAAGACATGTCAATAAATCACAATTTTAGTACAAGTAAGTTATACCTACTAGGAATGGAAAAAGGTAAAGAAATTGGTGAAGAAATCGGTTTGGAAAAAGGCAAGGAGATTGGTCTAGAAGAAGGTGAGCAAATTGGTTTGGAAAAAGGCGAACAAATCGGTTTAGAAAAGGGCGAACAAATTGGTTTGGAAAAAGGAAAAGAGCTTTTAGAAGAAGAACGCCAAAAGCTAGTGGAAGAACAAAAGGCAAAACAGGATCATTTAATTTTGCAAGCAATTATCATGAATATTCTGAGCCTAGAGCAAATAGCCAAACTGTTTGATGTTTCTTTGGAGTATGTAGTAGAGTTGAAAGA
>JAHDHP010000152.1 GCA_020631245.1 Bacteroidota bacterium
ATCCGTTTGTAGTTGCCTCATAGAAAAAGTGTTCCGCTATATCTGCTGGCAGTGTCTTCCGCTGTCAGCCCTGCCAGCAGAAGCGTCACTACTTTTCTATTTCATCAAGCTACCACTCCTATCCCTTACGCAATTCCCCGCCTCGGAGGGGTTAGGGGTGGGTTCATGAGCGAATGTGTGAATGAATGAATAAGGCTTAGGTTTCCTCCCCATTCCCTCAATCCCTCGTAAAGACAAGGCATGCCTTGTCTCTAGCTAAACCCTCAATAATAATCTACCTATATTTTTTATTATTAAAATACTTATGCGTAACTTGTTTAATTAAACAAAAAACAAGTATACCACCTTACTATGAAATTTTCAGAAATAGCATACAAACGCCCCGATTTAGACAACATCTCCAAGTCAGTCCAAGAAATGTCTGACAAAATGAGTACGGCAACAGATTTTAAGACCCAAGAAGAACTCATTTTACAAAATGAACAATTGGTTAAAGAAATCATGAATTGTCAAATGCTCGCAACAGTAAGACATAATCAAAATACAACAGATAATTTTTACAAAGAGGAAGTAATATATTTTGGTCAAAACTTACCTAAAACAGGAAATGCATTCAAAGCATTTTCAGATCAAGTAATTGCCTCCCCTTTTCACAAGGAAATAAATGCTCGATTTGGCAAGCATTTACTCAGTAGCATGGAATTATCAAAAAAGCTAAACAACCCTGCTGCTGAAGAGGAGCAAGTTCAAATTGCTCAATTGGTAAATGAATACATGCAAGGCTTATCACAAGTAACTTGTAATTGGGATGGGAAAGAGGTACCTCTCAATGCATTACAAGTCCCTTTACAATCTACGGATAGGGCTATTCGTATAGAAGCTCAAGAAATAAGGACAAAAGCACTAAGTAGTTTTTATACAAAAGCAGCCAACATATTCCACCAACAAGTAGGTTTTCGTTTTAAAATGGCTGAAAAACTAGCATTTGACTCGCCTATTGATCTATTTTATCTACGTATGAAACGCTTCGATTACACACCTCAAGATGTAGCTAAGTTAAGAGAACACTTACGCAACCGTTTATTACCCATCCAAAAAAGATTGCAAGCGGAGAAAAAAGAACGACTAGGGCTTGATACCATCAAATGTTACGATAGTAGAATAAACTTTTTAGATGGCAATCCACAATTACAAGTGAAAGGACAGGATTTAATGGATACGGCAGAAACTATGTATGCCGAACTATCTCCTACTGTTCATGGCTTTTTTAAAAAAATGCGGGAACTCGAAATGTTTGATTTTGAACCTAGAGTTAATAAATCTCCAGGTGGATTTTCTGCACCATTACCATTAGAGTTTAGCTCCTTTATCTTTGGTAGTTTTACAGGCACCACATACGACCTTTCTTTACTCACACACGAGTTAGGTCATGCCTTTCAGTTTTATATGTCAGCCGATGTATCTAAAGAAATAATGGATTATCGTTATCCTAGTCTAGAAACTGCTGAAATTCATTCTACGGCTATGGAGTATTTTACATGGGATTGGTATGTAAAATTTCTAGGAGAAGATGCTAAAAAATTCAAATACCAAAAGCTCTGCGGCATTCCCTCCTACTTGTTAGACATTTGCATGATCGATCATTTTCAGGAGACGATTTATAGTAATCCTGAACATACCATTGAAGAAAGAAATGCAGCCTATCGGTCATTAGAATTATCTTACTTCCCTTATCGAACAGATGAATATTGGGATCACCAAGCATTTCATGTGGATGGTAAATCTTGGATGAGTATCACCCATATATTCCACCGTCCTTTTTATATGATCGATTATGCCATCGCCCTAATTTGTGCCTTACAGTTTTGGAAACGTTCAAGAAGTGATTTTGATGCTGCTTGGGCTGATTATATCAAGCTGTGTAAAATTGGTGGGAGTGTTCCTTTTGCGGAAGCAATCAAAATGGCAAACCTTAAATCGCCTTTTGAAAAAGAAACGATTGATGAGGTCATTGATTTTATGGAAGAAGGGATTGCGTATTTGAAGGAATAGAATAGCCCGACGAGTATAAAAAAAGCGCGATAATCGAAAATGATTATAGCACTTTTTTTATACTCGGCACTCCCAACAGAAAAATTTTCTAAGAAATATCATTTAACCATTCTTTCAATTCTTGGTTTGAAATATCATCTTTATCACCTTTACTATACACATATAACAAAAAAACGTATTCCTCAACAATCTTAATATGTGTTATAATTCTTGCTCCTCCCCTTTTTCCTTTTCCCTTACTTTTAACAGCTATTCTAATTTTAAAACAACTATTTCCTAATGAATCACCTTGTTTAGGTTCCTCTTCTAAACTAATAATTAATTCTTCTAATTCGTCTTTTAATGAAGGATATTTTCTAATAAGAAGCTTTGCTGCTTTTTTAAATGATTCAGTAACTTTTACCTCAAACATCTTTCAAAAAATCTTTTGCATTATCTAAACTTACTTTTCCTTCATCAAATAGCCTAACTGACTCCATGGCTTTTTTCAACTCTTTTTTAATCGTTTGTTTAGAAGATAATTCTTCAATTAAAAGATCATCTGTCAAATTTTGTTTTATCTTTTCCCATTCTTCAATTGGAATTTGAACAGCTTTAGGGTTCCCTAACTCGTCATATAAATACAAAATATCCATCTTAATTATAGTTTAAACTAATTTCATTAAATAAGCCCTAAACGTCTCATAATCCGTAGGCATCAACTCAGCTTCTTTCTCACGTGCCATCAACACTTGTAAACGTGCTGGAATATCCACTTTTACATCTAGTGTAGGCTCCACTATATCCAAGAATTTGGCGGGGTGTGCAGTTCCTAAAAAGACACCAGTTGCCCCTTTTCCATGCTCCTCAAAATAGCTTTTCATCCCCAAATACCCAACGGCAGTATGCGGGCAAGCCAAGTATTGATACTTATTATATAACTCCTTCATTGCCTCCTTTGTTTGCTCATCATTAAAGGAGTAGGCAGACATATGCGTCCGAATTTGCTCAATATCATTTTGATAAAGATCTTGAATACGTTGTAAATTGCTAGGATTTCCGACATCCATCGCATTGGAAAGCGTCTTAACAGATGGGCGAGCTTCAAAAATATTAGTTTGATGGTACTTTGTAAAGACATCATTGCTGTTGTTGGCAGCCACAAAATGCTTCACAGGCAAGCCCATTTTATGTGCGATGAGTCCAGCAGTAATATTTCCAAAATTGCCACTCGGTACACAAAAAACAACATCTTTGCCTTTTTTAGCGGCCTGTGTCCATGCATACAAGTAGTAAAAAGCCTGCGGAATAAGGCGAGCAATATTGATGGAATTCGCAGAAGAAATCCGCAGTTGTGCGCGTAACTCTTCATCTAAAAAGGCTTGTTTTACCAATGCCTGACAGTCATCAAAAGTGCCTTTTACTTCAAGGGCAGTAATGTTTTGTCCTAGTGTAGTGAGCTGCTTCTCTTGTAATTCACTGATTTTTTGACTCGGATATAAGATAATCACTTCTATTCCTGGCGTACCCAAAAAACCTTGAGCAACTGCCCCTCCTGTATCACCCGAAGTAGCAACTAAAATGTAAAGCTTTTCTGTTGATCCCTTTACAAAATGAGACATAATACGCGCCATAAAGCGGGCACCAAAATCTTTGAAAGCAAAAGAAGGACCATGAAATAATTCAAGACAAGCATAATCTTCATCTAAAAAGTGGACAGGTGCCTCAAAATTGACGGCATCGTACACGATTTCTTTTAAAGCGGCTGATTCAATGGTTCCTTCCAACAGGCGATTCGCTAATTGGAAGGCCATTTCTGGAAAGCTCATATCTTTGGCTGCCTCAAAAAAGCCATCCTCCATGGGGCGAATTAGTTCGGGCATATAAAGCCCATTATCTGCAGGTAAGCCCCTGATTACTGCTTCTTTTAAATCGGTGGCAGGGGCGGTGTGTTTCGTAGAGTAGAATTTCATTGTTGTAATATGCGAGGTGCGATGTGTGATGTGCGATGAAAATTCCCACAAATAACACATCGCTCAGTTCTTTATGATTCTTTTGTCTCGTTGTTTTCTTCGATGATTTCTTCTTCATTAGCAGACAAATCTAAGCCCATTTTTTTGGCTCTTTTTTCCCACTTTTCACGGGCGAGAGTACGCATATCATCCACACTATCGTATTCATCAACTATTTCGAGTCCAAGAATGGTTTCTACAACATCTTCCATCGTAATGATACCTCTTACTGCTCCAAACTCATCGACAGCCAATGCCAAATGTTGACGCTCATCTTTGAATTTTTTGTAGGCATTGGGCACTGAATCTTCTTCACTAACAAGGATGATTTCTCTCCCTATACTACCTAATTTCATCTCTCCATTCCCTTTGATGATATTTTCTTGTAACTCATCTTTGAGAATAAAACGAGTGATATTGTTTCGGTCTCCTTCTTCAAAAATAGGAATACGAGAAAAACGCAATTTTTCGAATTTCTTGTAAAACTCATCAAGCGATTCATTCGCATTTCCTGATATAATCACACTACTCGGTGTCATTACATCTTCTACTTTGATGGTATCTGCCTTTAATAAACCTTTGATGATATTGGTTTCTTCCTCGCGAATCGCATCCGATTCGTAGGCAATATCCGTCATGGCTGAAAAATCAGCTCGACTGAAAATGTTCTTCTTTCCTTTACCAATGAGTTTGGTAAACAATTGTAGTAGAAACAAGATACCCGTATACTTCAGAATAGCTACCAAAATATTGAGTGTCATGGTAGTAAATCCTGTCAATTGTCGCCAGAAAGTGGCTCCTATGGTTTTAGGAATAATTTCAGAGGCTACTAAGATGAGAATGGTCATAATAGAAGGAACCACTACTTCGGGAACCGAAATAGCATTGAACCAGTAGGATTCTCCGAATGCTGCTTTAGCATTAGCTCCTACTCCCATTGCTCCTACTGTATGTGCAACAGTGTTAAGGGTCAAAATAGCGATCAGCGGTTTATCTACATCTTCCTTTAGGTTCTCTAAACTAGCTGCATAGCTTTTTCCTTCCTGTTTTGCTACATTCACATAAGTATGTGGCACACTAAGCAGTACTGCTTCTAAAATAGAGCATAAAAAAGAAAAGAAAAGAGAGACGAACGCAAAAATTAATAATGCCGTCATTGAAAATAATCAAGTTTGGTGAAGGACAAAGATAGTCAGAAAATCCAAAAACGATGCCAGTACGGGATTTCCTTTTGATCTAAGGGGCTAGTTTAAGGGGAAAAAAAATAAATTTTACATTTTACTGTAAGTTTTATTCCCTAGTTGTAACCAATTAATAGTAAATGTTCCTAATCACCTTTTATTACCAATTCTCCCAAGTACAATTAAAATTAAAACATTATGCAATTTATTACATTGAAAAACGGACTATTACTACTTCTATTTGTCTTTCTTTTTCAGCCCTCTAGCTTTGCACAAACAGATGCAGAAAAGGAAAAACTCGATGGCTTTGCTGATGCATTTGTAGAGCTTTACAATCAACAAAAATTTCAAGTACTAATTGATAGTCTTACCCCTGCCGATAAAAATTACCAGGCACTAGTTCCCCAAATAAAGGGAATATATACACAATTGGGAGCGATAAAAGACCTCAAAGAACCTACTTATGCGGGCAAAATGAAAGCGCGTTATGTCGCCGAACTTGATGCGATGGACTTGTGGTTTATCATTACAACTGATGAAAAACAAGATAAATTAGTATCCTTTTTGTTAACAGGTATCGAAGAGACGGTCAAATTTCCCGAAATAAATAACGATTGTACCATTGATGCACTTGCCAAAGCATTTATGGAAAGTGAACAAAGTGTTGGTTTAAGTATTGGAATTATCCAAAATGGCAAAAAAGCAACCTACCATTATGGAGGTACTAGCCAAGAGGGAGCAACACCAACTGATGCAAGTATTTATGAAATTGGTTCTATCACCAAAACATTTACGACTACTATCCTTTCGCAAATGATACAAGAAGGAAAACTAAAATTGGAAGACCCAGTTAATAATTTTTTACCTGATAGCCTTCCTCCTTTAAAATATAAAGAAGAGGTTCTAACCATCAAACATTTGGCTAATCACACCTCTACCTTCCCAAGCGAACCTCCTAATTTTGCAACCAAAACAACCATCCCACACGATCCATTTAGCCATTATACACCTGATAGAATAATGGACTTCTTATCTACTTACACCTTTGAAAGTGCCCCAGGCGAAACAGCCAGTTACTCCAATTTTGGAATGGGATTATTAGGCTATATCTTAAAAAACTTAGATCCTCAATCCTATCAACAAATCGTTTCGGATTATATCACCATTCCACTAAATATGCCACATACCTTTGTCCGTCTTCCTGCTTGGGAATATAGGAATGCGACAATTGGGCATAATCAAGCATTGGAGCAAGCTCCTATGTGGGAATGGGGTGGCAATACCACTTTGCTAGGAGCTGGAGCCGTAAAATCTACAATTCCAGACATGCTAAACTACCTAGAAGCCAATATAGAACAAGATGAAAAAACGGCCTTTGGTAAAGCTGCTAAATTTGCTCAAACAGCTTCAGCCATTCCTTATGCTGGTAACAAGGTAGCTCTCGGTTGGTTGCACTTACCCTTTGAAGAACATACCATTACCTGGCACAATGGAGGAACTAGTGGCTACCGTAGCTTTACTGGTTTTATCACAAAAGAAGGAATTGGTGTAATCATTCTGACAAATAGCTCAATAGATGCAACAGATCAACTAGGACAGCTTATCTTAGCCTTATTATTACAAAAGGATGTTTTGTAAGATAATCCAGATTGTTTTGATGCCACCTTTCAAATAGATTACATATGCAAGATCTGTATAAAAGAAATAAATTTGGCATTCTCATTGCATTACAAATAAACGTACTAAGTCAAATGTTATGGCTCAATATACGTTTTTACAAGAAACAATAGATCAAATTGTATCCAATGGCATACTGCCCATTGAACAAGTACAATTTGACAATGACGATTTTATTAATGCAGATTCAAAGGAAATACTCTTTTTACATAAAGGGAAAAAAGAGTATTTCCATAGTATCGATCTTTTCTGGATTCATAGCCTATTTCAAATAGGAACACACCAAGCAACAGAAAAGAAATTGATCGCTCCATACTTAAAACAGTTTGAAACGACCTTATCTAGAATAGATGATCAAGTTTTTCATCATCTAATTGAAGCACACACCAAGAACTTAAAATATAAATTTAACATTCAAAAAAACATATTTAATCATTACAGTTTGCTCAAGTCATGGAATAATATCATCTTAGTTGGTGAAAAAGAAAACCAGTACTTGTTGTTTTTTTGGCAAGAAGAAAGTTAAAATACAATACCTTGAATAAATTATCCCTCTTATTATTATTTCTCCTCCTCCCCTCTCTCCTTTTTTCCCAAAAATCTACTTCCAAAATTGATGGCATTAGCCTAGGAGCCGCTTTTTCAAAAGAAGACTTTGAAAAAGGCACCATCGCACCTATTAAAACAGCCGCCGAAGCCGATTGGATCGCCATTGTACCTTATGCCAATGCCATTCAAAATAGACCCGATATCATCTACGATACTCCCAAACAAAAATGGGGAGAACGACCAGTAGGTGTGCGTGCTACGGCTGAAAAAGCACGTCAATTGAAGCTAAAAATAATGCTCAAACCACAGGTATGGATGCCCAATGGCTGGGTGGGTGATTTCGACCCAACTTTTGAAAGTATTTGGCGCGAATGGGAACAAGAATATGAAGATTATATCCTTTCATTGGCAGTACTTGCCGAAGAACTTCAGATTGAATTATTCTGCATTGGGACCGAATACAAAATTGCAGTTCGACAACGCCCCAAATACTGGCGACAACTCATTGCCAAAGTCCGAAAAGTATATTCAGGTAAATTAACCTATGCCTCCAATTGGGACAACTATTACAATATCTCATTTTGGAAAGACCTCGATTATGTCGGTATAGATTCCTATTTTCCTATCTCTGAATCACTCACCCCCAGTGTTCCCGAATTGGTTAGTAAATGGAAAGCAGGACCTTTAAAAGCTCTCAAAAAATTCTCTAACCAACAAAAAATGCCTATTTTATTCACCGAATATGGATATCTTACCATCAATGGCACAGCAGGTAAACACTGGCTCAATGAAAAAAAACTAGCAGAACTTCCCCTCAATGAACGCGCACAAGCCAATGCCTACGAAGCATTTTATAAAGCATTTTGGGATCAAGATTGGGTAGCTGGTGGTTTTTTATGGAGATGGTACTGCTATCGTTCCAAATATGATACGTGGCAAGATAAAGATTATACACCACAGCGAAAACCAGCAGAGCAGATAGTGAGAGAGTGTTATAAACGATTTTAAAAATAGTAACAATGAATTATATTAACACCACCATACCCCGACGCGAATATCGTAAAGAAAGAGAATATGTACTTACTTGTCCTGAGTGTAAAAAAGCAACTATCAAAGCCAAATGTACTACCTTACTAATAGCTGCTTCCGATGATGATGAAGGAGAATTTATTACCAATGCTATTCCAAGTTATTTTTGCGAAACCTGTCCAGTTGTAGTTTTTGACAGAGACGGTATTAGAGATATTGCCAACAGAGGGTTAAGAGGAGATGCCAATGTACATACATTCGGTTTGCTTGGTTTTATAGATCCTCTAGAACTAGATGCTCTTGAATCTGAAGATGATATCCCTCCAATAATTACATTTCTTCCTACCAGAACTAACAAACGCTTTACTACTAAACAAAAAGTAGGTAAAAATGCGCCTTGTCCATGTGGCAGTGGCAAGAAGTATAAACGATGTCATGGTAAATAAACTGTTGGGCGTGCCCTTTTTGGCGTGCCCGTTCATGCGTCTTCGCATGAACTACAGGCAAGCCAAAAAGGTCGGGCTATCCGCTTGTAGTTGCCTCATAGCTGCCTGTTCCGCATAGTCCTAGCAGTGTCTTCCGCTGTCAGCCCTGCTAGTCCTTGCATCACAAAGGCATCCATTTCGTCAAGCTACCGCTACTATCCCTCACGCGAAAACAATACATTTTATCCTATTCTCAATAAATCTTCCAACAAAGCTCTCAACTGATCTAAAGGGAGCATATTTGCCCCATCCGAAAGGGCCTTCGAAGGATCAGGGTGTGTTTCAATAAACAAACCATCTACTCCTACGGCAACACCTGCGCGGGCAATGGTGCGTATAAGTTGAGGAAGACCTCCTGTAACTCCCGATATTTGATTGGGTTGTTGCAAAGAGTGGGTGCAGTCGAGAATCACAGGTACATTGAAGGCTTGCATTTGTGGAATAGCCCTAAAATCGACCACTAAATCTTGATAACCAAAGGTAGTTCCTCTTTCGGTCAGCCATACTTGGTCATTACCTGATTGGCGTACTTTTTCTACGGCAAAACCCATTGCTTGTGGAGCCATAAATTGCCCTTTCTTTATATTCACAACCTTTCCCGTTTTGGCTGCTGCTACTAATAGATCGGTCTGCCGACATAAGAAGGCAGGAATTTGTAAGACGTCTACTATTTCAGCGACCTTTGCTGCTTGGTGGGCATCATGAATATCTGTCAAAACAGGTACTCCTAGTTCTTGGCTTACCTTTTGCAAGATAGCTAATGCTTTATCATCTCCAATACCTGTGAAGGAATCTAAGCGACTACGGTTTGCCTTTTTAAAGGAGGATTTGAAGATATAAGGGATGCCTAAATATTGTGTGATCTGCTTGCATTGTTCGGCAACTTGCATACAGATGGCTTCTGATTCGATGGCGCATGGGCCAGCGATGAGGAAGAAATTGTTTGAAGTTAAGTTTGGAATCATATATTAATGAATGAGTAGAGACAAGGCATGCCTTGTCTGTACGAGTGAATGAATAGAGCGTAACGCCCATTCACTCATTGGTTTTGCGTGAGGGATAGAGGCGGAAGATTGGTGAAGTAGACACTTCGTGAAGCTTTGAC
>JAHDHP010000153.1 GCA_020631245.1 Bacteroidota bacterium
TTGTGCCATCACAATCAGCTGTTCCATCTACTACAGCTGTACTCGGACTTACCATGACAGGACTACCACAGACTGGCGTATAAGAGATATCACCTACACTGATGTCCGAAGAACAGGTGACATTGCCTCCAGCAGGACATTGAATGGGAGCGATGTCATTATCTATTTCAAAAAGTTGTGTACAAGAATGTTGATTAAGTATTACTTCTGGTACATCTTTTACTCCATCACCATCGCTATCTTCATATTCTATAATCGTATAAGTTCGTGTAACTTGCGTTCCATCACAATTGTCACCAGTACTATTGGCGGCTGTAATTTCAACAAGTCCACAAGGATTATCGCCAATATCACCATCTCCATTACCTAAAGCTTCAAATTCTGCTTCAGTTAGACTAGTAGCATTCGGTATATCAGCTAAACACTGTACAATCGTGGGGTCTGGGTTAAATGTAGGGCAAGTGTATGTAAATTCACAACAAGAAGCGATTCCCGCACTTGCGGTAACGGTACAACCTTCCGCATCTGTAACCGTAACGGTGTAGGTACCTGGAGGCACTCCATTCAAATCTTGTGTAGTAGCAGTATTACTCCAACTATAAGTATAAGGTGCTTCTCCACCCATTACTTCCAAATCCACATCAATAGAGTTTCCATTATTACAAGAGGCTATAGCATCTGCTTGAAGTGGTGGATTTATTACAATAACTCCTGGTACAGTACTACATTTTGAAGTGGGACAACTTGTAATGGGGCAACTATTGTTACCAGAAGCTGATACCCAGACAAACAATATATTACTCAATGATAAAGTAGTACCACAGGTATAAGAGATCGAACCAAAATTCATATTAATGGTATTGGGCTGAGTTACCTGTCCATCTGGAGGATCAATACAAGATGAAATGACGCAAGTTGTCGTTGTACCATCAGGAAGTGTCGTAGTCACATCTGCAAATAATGTTAAAGCAGGACGTGCACTATTGGTTGTTACATTGAAGTTTAAAAATAAATCATACGTCAACACATCGCCTGGTTCACATGTGGTGCAGGCATCTGCACCTTCTAAAAAAGCTCCATTGAGCGTATAGTCTCCAGCAGAACAAGAAGGAGCATTATTTCCTTGTAAACATGTTCTTAAGTCAATTTGACCGGGTGGCTGGGGATAGCCAGGACAGAATTGCCCGAAGGCATTTAAGGACATCATAGATAAAAAGAGAACGAAATACATTTGTATCGTTCGGGAGTTAGGGTTTAACATTTTGTTAAAGATTTAATGGGGTAATGTAAAATATCAGCTATTTGTATATTAGACATAACTTCTCCGTTTTTGACTGATGAAAATCATTCAAATTATTTAGGCATAACTAGTTAGAGAAGTATGCTTTTTATAAAAAGAAACATAGCAATTTCACTATTATGCTCAACAAAGCATAACAAATAGGTTATTAGGGCATATGAATGACGCTAATCTATATGCAATTAATAACTAGACTTATGTGTTCCCAGAAAAATAAAATGAAAGGTAGTGCTTGGGTTACTTTGACCTTATAATATTGGTGTCAGCGGAATATAAAACTTCATTAATTAAACAGACTAAAATGGTTCTTTCTTACTACTTGATAATTAGATTCACTATACTAGACGTTATAACTACATAAAAAAGGAGAAAAAAAGTTCATTTTTTTTTAAAAAAGTAATATAACAAAATTTTCAAACTGTCTAAATCATAATTTGAATTTACAGAATAGGCATTTAATTGCTTTACTATTTGATTAGCTCTATAACGCATCCATTTTTTGACACTATCAATTGTACTTGTTTTCTTTAACACGATAGATTCATAATAGTGAATTTTAGCATAAATATCTTTATCCTTCATCAACTGATAATCACCACCAAAATCACGCATTAATTTAATAAGATAAATTTCAGGACAATTCACAAAATAGCTTGTAATATCCTGTTCTTTTAAAGCAATTCGACAACAAAGTTTAAAATAAAAGATTGTTTTTGCATTGATTGCGGGAGCTTGTTGGTCTAAAATTTCACGCAATTTAGTAAGCTCTTCTTGTATAACTAAATGATCTAATGAAAGACTTGGTTTTTGCGCAAACAAATAATCAAGTGATCGTTCATCTTCTACATGTTCGGTAGGAACGACTTTTTTATTTTTTCGATAAATTTCTAAACAAGTATTTCTAATGATCTTTCCTAAATAGGTACTCACTGTAGACTTTCCACTATACTGATATTGAATTTTAGACGATTTTCGCCATAGTCTTTCATTGACACTTTGTATTATATCAGAGCGTTCTTCTTTCGTAAACAAACCTTTATAAATAAAATGGTCACAGTAGAAATATATTTTATGCTGATACTTCTGTATCAATGCACCGATATCATCCTTCAAAAGGATTTTATCGATCTCTTGATTAGATAAGGCATGGGTATATGAATCTTTATTTAAATTCATGGGATTTTATGGGTTAAACTGGGTATAATATGGGCATTTTCTTACAATCATAACTTGCAAGAATCAGTTGTGTTTTGGTACTAATAGAGGAGGTATCTTAATTTACTAAATTAGTTTGAAGGTAAGATTTATTAATATCATAAATAGACTCAACAGAACACAACAAAACAAAAACACATGTTTTATTTTTGAAATAAAATTACGACTTAATAATTAATTTATCAAAAAAATCTACTATAAACAAATAAAGCCAAGTATACATCAGCATACTTAGCTTTATTTTACAATATTATTACTATTCGTAATCAAGGGAATGAATCTTTCCCTAAATTAACATATTTCAATTTATTTATCCAAGATAGGCTTTCAGTTCTTTACTTTTAGATCCTTTACGTAAACGTCGAATAGCCCGTTCCTTAATTTGGCGTACACGTTCTCGTGTTAGGCCAAATCGCAAGGCAATATCTTCCAATGACATCGGGCTATTGCCATTTAATCCAAAATAACTAATAATGATATCACACTCGCGTCGAGATAAAATAGCTAATACTTCGCGCACTTCATCTTTTAGCGACTCTGATAGTAAATCATTATCTGGTGTACCTTCTTGTGACTCTAAAGTATTTAATAAAGTAGCACCATCATCGTCATCTCCTGCTGAAGGTTGATCAATAGAAACATGGCGATTATTAATTTTTAATAATTCCCGTATATCTTTAGCAGATAAACCTGTTAGCTCAGAGAGTTCGCGAGCTGAAGGTTTTCGTTCATTTTCTTGAAGAAACTTAAGAAGTGCTTTATGTACTTTTTGGTAAGCGTCTACTTTATTAAGTGGTAAACGTATCATACGTGACTGTTCTACCAAAGCCTGCATAATAGCTTGACGAATCCACCACACGGCATAAGAAATAAATTTAAAGCCTTTGGTTTCATCAAAACGCTTTGCCGCCTTGATTAATCCTACATTTCCCTCATTAATTAAATCAATGAGTTGTAATCCTTGATTCTGATATTGTTTTGCGACAGAGACGACAAAACGAAGATTAGATTTGGTTAATTTATCTAGTGCTTCTTCATCACCTTTTTTTATCCGACGCGCTAACGAAACCTCTTCCTCTGGAGTTAAAAGTTCGAGTTTGCTAATATCTTGTAGATACTTATCTAGAGATATGCTATCCCGATTTGTTATTTGATGTTGAATCTTTAGTTGTTTCATATAATTTGCTGTTTGTTATTCTAACGCATAAATTGCCTCAATAGTTTCGAGTGGCATACTATTTTTCTTGGAAAAATGCAAATTTTTTCATTTTCTCAAAAACACCTTCATAAAACACTGACAAACAATATTTTTTACTCAAAATATTTTAGCATAAAAAATAACACTTATAGACACTTAAGCTTTTACTACTTTTTTCGCCTGCTTCTTTATAGACGTTTGTAGCTTTCTTTTTTACCACAACGATCAGGCCTAATTTTAAAATTGAGATACTTTAAAAATTATTACTTGTTTCAATATAAAAATTTTCATACTACATTGCTCCGCTTCACACCCAAATAAGTCTTTTAATCCTGCAACCATCCCCCAATAAATTTTATCTTTGTTCCATGAGTCACCTTATTGCCCCCTCCATACTCGCTGCTGATTTTAGTCAGCTTGGAAAAGCGATCACTTTAATAGATGAAAGTGAGGCTGCTATGGTACATATTGATGTAATGGATGGACGTTTTGTCCCTAATATTTCTTTTGGTTTTCCCGTTATTAAAGCGGTACGGCATTTGACTAAAAAGCCATTTGACGTACATTTAATGATCGTAGAACCAGACAAGTATCTCGAAAACTTCAAACAAGTAGGAGCCGACATTTTAACTGTTCACTATGAGGCGTGTACACACCTACATCGAACCTTGCAAGCGATAAAAGCATTAAAGATGAAAGCAGGTGTGGCACTGAATCCACATACACCCATTCATTGTTTAGAAGCTATTATTGAAGAGGTTGACCTAGTGTGTTTGATGTCAGTAAACCCTGGTTTTGGAGGACAACATTTTATTGAAAATACCTTAAAAAGAATTCGTCAGCTACGTCAATTAATATCAGAAAGTGGCTCAAAGGCCGTTATTGAAATAGATGGTGGTGTTTCACTAAAAAATGCCGCTGATATTGTAGAAGCTGGAGCAAATATTTTAGTAGCAGGTAGTAGCGTTTTTAAAGCCGAAAACCCGAAAGAAGCGATTCGTGCATTGCGCGGAGTAAGATAATCAATTTATGAACTGGAAATTATTAGCAGCAATTATTATCCTCTTTTGTGGAGGAATTAGTCCGACACTAGCGCAGTCAGAGGCTACTTATATATATGGTACCGTTACCGATGAAGAAAAAGAACCTATTCTTGGTTTGAATATCACTTACCTTTTTAATGGTAATACATTGGGCACCGTCACCGACAATGAAGGAAAATACCAATTAACGCTCCCACCCGACCAAGCTATCACTGTTCTGTTCAAAGGATTTAATGTGCAAAGTTATGAACGCACTTTTACATTAAATGAAGGAGAACAGGTATTGATTGATGTCGTTTTAAAAAATACAACTGAAGAATTAAAAACCTTTCAAGTAGAAGGAGAGTCAGCCGCTTCGTCCACCATACAAAATATACCAGTCAAAGAGTTGGAGTATATCCCTACTACGACTATGAACATTGAGGATGTATTGAAAACGCAGGCGGGTGTAGTTACCAATAACGAATTGAGTTCACAATATTCGGTACGTGGTGGTAATTTTGATGAGAACTTAGTATATGTAAACGAATATGAGATTTTTCGCCCCTTTTTGATTCGTTCAGGACAACAAGAGGGTTTGAGCTTTATTAACCC
The DNA here is from genome assembly GCA_020631245.1 of Bacteroidota bacterium. GTDB lineage: Bacteria > Bacteroidota > Bacteroidia > Chitinophagales > UBA2359 > JAHDHP01. Next base: position 5,351 of record JAHDHP010000153.1, read on the forward strand.
CAATATGGTAAGCTCACTCGGATTCTCAGCGGGAGGTTTTGCAGCGAAGTATGGAGATAAGATGTCATCAGTGTTAGATGTAAAGTATAAACGCCCCGAAAAATTTGGTGGTTCTATTGAAGCTAGTTTACTAGGAGCAAGTGCCCACCTAGAAGGAGTGACGTTCGGCAAACGCTTGGGTTATTTAATGGGCGTTCGTCATAAATCGAATGCTTACCTCCTCAATTCTCTCCCAACTACAGGAAACTATCAACCCTCATTTACCGATTTTCAAGCCTTTTTCGATTATCAAATCACCCCCAATATTACGTGGGATTTTATTGGCAACTTTGCCCGTAATCGCTTTAACTTTGTGCCTACTTATAGCGAAAGTAATGTAGGAAGTTTCAACCAAAGTTTGAAGTTACGGGTAGCATATGATGGGAACGAGGAAGATTCCTATCAATCAATGCTGGGTGGTACAGGCTTAACTTTCCGTCCTGATAATAGCTCTTTACGTCTTAAACTAATGACTTCTGCTTTTCGAACTGAAGAACAGGAGGCTTTTAGTATTGAAGGCTTTTATTTACTAAATGAAGTAGAAACGAGTTTGAGTGAAGATGCGGACTTAGGAGGGGCAACCGTTCTTTTAGGAGCTGGTGGTAATCATGATTGGGCACGTAACCGCCTCAATGCCACCGTTTACAATATTGCTCATCGAGGAAATTGGAGTACTAAAAAGAAAAATCCCAAAAAAGGACCTGATTTTGCCAATGAACACTTGCTTTCTTGGGGACTTAAATTCCAACATGAGGAAATTGTAGATCAGCTAAACGAATGGACAAGGGTGGATTCGGCTGATTATACACTCCCTTTAAATTTAGAACAAATACAAGTAACAGACAAACTCAAAACAACCCTCAATATTAGCTCCAATCGCTACACAGGTTTTATTCAAGATGAGTGGACAATGGGTGTGGAAAAGCAGATTAATATCAATCTAGGTACACGGTTTCAATATTGGGACTTAAATGACGAGTTTCTAGTCTCTCCTCGTGTACAATTTTCGTTTCGCCCATTGAAATTTATTGAACGGGCAAATCAAGATGAAAAACTAAAAGCCATATTGGCTAAAGAAGGAAGTCGAGCAGTAGAACGCGATTTACTATTCCGATTTGCAGCAGGAGCCTATTACCAACCCGCTTTTTATCGCGAAATGCGTAATTTCGAAGGGACATTGAATACCGATTTGAAAGCCCAAAAATCGCTACATGCAGTATTAGGCATGGAATACAATTTCAATATCTGGAACCGTCCTTTTAAGCTCACAACAGAAGCTTATTATAAACACCTCTGGGATTTGGTACCTTACGATATTGATAATTTATTGATTCGTTATTTTGGCGAAAACCTCTCCTCTGGTTTTGCAACAGGTATTGATCTACGCTTGAACGGAGAATTTATCCCAGATACCGAATCGTGGATTAGCTTATCTATCCTTCGTACCAAAGAAGATTTAGAAAACGACTTTTACTATGAGTATTTTAATGAGGCTGGAGAAAACATCTATGCAGAAGGTGTAAGTGATTTCAAAATAACTGATAGCCTACAAGTTGATATTCCTGCTCGTTTTCGAGCAACCGATCAATTGGTTACTTTTGGTATGTTCTTCCAAGATTATATTCCAAATAATAAGAACTTCAAAACACATTTGTCGCTCTTATTTGGCTCTGGCTTACCTTATGGACCTCCAGGCAATGTGCGTTGGCGAAATACCTTTCGCATGAATCCTTACCGACGGGTTGATATTGGATTTTCCGCCCTTTTATTTGATCGAGAACGAAAAAAGAACCTGCACCCAACAAGCCCATTTCGTTATTTAGATAATGTATGGTTTTCGCTTGAAGTTTTTAATCTCCTAGATATTCAAAATACGGTATCTTATGATTACTTTCGTGCCTACTCCAGCGATTTTCGTCGGCAGTTGATCTACAATATTCCTCAATTTTTGACAGGTATTCGCGTGAATGCCCGACTTAAGGTAAAGTTTTGACCACAACACCATTTAAAGCCAAGCTACTCTTATTCGGAGAATTTAGCATTGTTGCAGAAGGCAACGGCCTAGCCATTCCCTTTCCCGCTTTTCAAGGACAATTGGCCGTTGCGCGTCAAAATGTAATTACCAAATCGCCCTTTGCCGAATCACAAGATAGTATCCGACTATTTGCGGACTATATTGCCCAACTCATCGAAAAACAAACAGCCCTCTACCCTTTTGATATACAAGCACTTGAACGTGACTTACAACGCGGTTTGTACTTCGATTCCAATATTCCACAAGGCTATGGAGTAGGCAGTTCAGGAGCCTTAATTGCTGCGCTATACCACCGTTATGTCGCAGTTTCTCAAGCAACATATACAAGTGGGGAGCTAGTCATTCTTCGTCAACATTTCGGACAACTAGAGTCGTACTTTCATGGTAAAAGCTCAGGCATTGATCCGCTTATTTGCTACCTCGATCAAGCCATTTTAATCGGAGCTAATAACCATCTTTCTATCGCTCCCCCACCTACTCCGCTCCAAGCTCCTTGCTTCTTATTTTTGTACGATACCCAAATCGAACGCCATACAGGTCCACTCGTTACCTACTTCGTCAAACGGCTACAAGATCCTACTTTCAAACAATGGTGCAAAGAGGAACTCAATGTATGTAACCAAGCCTGTATCGACACTTTTTTAGCAGGGAATGGAAGCCAACTATGGGAAAATATGCGCGCATTATCTATCTTACAATCCAACTTTTTTCAACGCATGATTCCCGATTCATTTATGCCTACTTGGCAAGCTGGATTGGATAGTGATGCTTATTATTTCAAAATTTGTGGCGCAGGAGGAGGAGGTTTTATGCTAGGGATAGGGAAAGATTGGGATAAGGTAAAAAGTTTATTAGGTGCAGATCGTTGTTGGAAACTATGATTGGAGGATTTTAGCATAAACACCCTACAACTCAATCACTCAACAACTAAATAGTTGGGCGTGCCCTACATTGCGTATATTTTCATCGCCCGTTCATGCGTCCTCGCATGAACTACAAGCGAATGAAAATATACGCAATGTAGGTCGGGCTTTCGGCTAATATGTGCTTACTCGGCTACTGTTCAGCATGGTCGTCCCTTGTCTTCGCTCATATCGCTCAGCCTGCGGCACTCCCTGCTTCACTAGCAGCCTCCTCACAGCACATTCCGCCTCTATCCCTCACGCAAAACCAATGAATGAATTGGCACTCGTACAGACAAGGCATGCCTTGTCTCTACTCAATCACCCAATCATCCAATCATCAAACACCATGTCCAATCTACAAACACTTCGCGAACTCGTCAACATCGACTCCCCAACAGGCTTCACGCATCACGCCTGCCAATACATATTCGACCTCCTCAAAAGTTATGGATGGAATCCTACTTTCACAAACAAAGGAGCCGTAAAATGTAGCCTAGGCGAAACACCTACCGCAGCCATTGCTGCCCATACTGATACATTAGGAGCTATTGTTACCAAAATTAAAAGCAATGGCACGCTTGCTTTCTCAAGATTGGGTTATCCACTACTCAATAGTTTCGAAGGGGAGTACTGCCGTATCTATACGCTTGATGATCGGATTTATACGGGCACCTTACTCTTGAATGATCCATCGGTTCACGCCAATCGGCAATCAGATAAAAAAGAACGTACCATTACTAATATGCACATCCGTATTGATGAGGAGGTGGCCAACAAGGAAGCAGTTGAGCATTTAGGTATTCGAATTGGTGATATTATTTGCTTTGACCCACGTTATCAAGAATTGGAGAGTGGTTATATCAAATCGCGCTTTATGGATAATAAGGCTGGCTGTTATGTACTTTTTGAAGTGGCTCGCCGTCTTGCTGAACAAGGTAAAACAGCACCTATAGAATTATTTTTTTCCAATTATGAGGAAGTAGGCCATGGAGGTGCTGGCGGATACTCGGAAGGAATAGAAGAATTATTGGCCATTGATATGGGCGTGGTAGGCGATGCGTGCGCGGGTTTAGAAACACATTGCTCCATATGTGCCAAAGATTCGATGGGGCCCTATGATTATTTGTTCCGCAAAAAACTCGTCCAACTAGCCGAAGCCAATAGTATCCCCTACCGAATAGATGTGTATCCTTTTTATAGTTCTGATGGAAGTAGCGCACTAGCCGCAGGAAATGACTTTCGAGTTGGGCTGATTGGCCCAGGTGTCGCTGCCTCTCATGGAATGGAACGTACACATGCACAAGGAATAGAGGCAACCATCCAACTTTGCTTGGCTTATATTGCTAGTTTATAATCTCATTCATTTTACACATTTCTGATAAAGTCTACTCGTTCGGCACTTTTGCACCTATAATTTTGTAACTTTGTGCCCTTATTTTGATAGATATGAACCTCTTTCTATTAAAAACCATTATGTAATTGGTGTTTATGCCAAAACACCTACTACTGTTTCTTCTTTCAAGAGTAACCATCGCATTTTTCATTATATAAGAAACAGTATCCCGTAAACTATAGGGCAGATGAGTAATGATAATAATAGTAGTATGTTAACAGGGCTGTTGTTAATGGCTTTGTTATTTATGGTCTACAGCTATATGCTGCAACCTCCCCC
>JAHDHP010000154.1 GCA_020631245.1 Bacteroidota bacterium
ACAAACGGATAGCCCGACCCAGCCACAGTGCTGCCATCCGCTTAGTTCATGCGATGACGCATGAACGGGCGGGTGGTAGTATTGCGGCTGGGGCACGCCCAGCTAATGATTATTGGATGACTGGGTGACTGGGTGACTGAATGATTGGGTTGTAGGGTAGGGTTAAAATTTATTTTTTTAAATTAAAGAAGTAATTGTTTTGGTAAAAATGCTTCGGTATTGATTGAGCCAAATGATGGATAAACCCATAAATGCCAAGCCTAATAGAATGATGGGAATGCTTGACATGACACTTCCTAGTAGTAACGCACCCAGGAGGGTGATGAGTAATAGGCGGAGGTGTTCGGCATACCAAACCCAGCGTTTGGCTTCGAATAAGCCCCCTAAATTGACGAGGGAAAAGAGAATGAGAGCACCTGCTGCTAGTTTGGGTAGAAAATCGAGTTTGCTACTACCAAATAGAAAGAGGGTGGTACTAAGCATGATGACCAAATATTGGAACAAAATATAGTAATTAAGCCCGTTGGGGATGGTGGTGTCGTATTTTTTAAAGGTTTGAGGGGTGACAGGTTGCCCTTCAATGGGCCCGCCTAGCTCGGCAGGTTTCCAGCCTGGTTCTTTAATGAGTATTTTAATTTTATCTGACCATTTAGTAGCCCGTTTTACATTGCGGAACATATCTGCCCAGTAATCGAGATTCAACCAGAGTGGATTCCAACTTTTGGGTTGAGTGGTAATACCGTATACGACTTCCTCTTCTTCTGCTTGAAACGTACCGAATATGCGGTCAAATATGATGAGGGTTCCTCCGTGATTTCTGTCGATGTATTTTGGGTTGACTCCGTGATGTACTCGATGGTGGGAGGGGGTATTCATCACATATTCAAAAGGGGCAGGCAGCTTATCAATGGTTTTGGTATGTATCCAAAATTGATAGAGGGTTTGTAGTTGATTAATGACCACAAATGCTACGGGGTGAAAGCCGAGGAAGGCAAGCGGTAGGTAGAAGGAGGTAGAGAAAAAGGCTTGTATCCATCCTTGACGGAGGGCGACGGAGAGGTTGTATTCTTCACTTTGGTGGTGTACCACATGGCTGCCCCACATGAAGCTGACTTCGTGGGCGAGGCGGTGAAACCAGTAGTAAAAAAAGTCTACACCAATGAATAGTAAAAAGGCATTGAACCAGGTGTGTTCAATGGTAAATAGGCGGTGGTGTTCGTAGAGATAGAGGTATCCAATGATGAGGATGGTCTTACTGAACACGCCGATTATCTGCTGACCAATACCACAACTAATATTGGTGACTGCATCGTTGAAGCGGTAGAGTTTGGTTTCTTTGAGTTTGCCAATGAGCAATTCTATTCCTATGAGTAGGAAAAAGATGGGAATGGCAAGTGCAATATAATTGGTGGCTTGAGCTACGTCCATAAGTTTGCTTATTGACTTGGTTTGAAATACAATTGACTAGAGCATGGGTTGTGGGATTGGTTTATTAAGATACTTAAAAAAACAGAAAAAATAATGCCGCTTCGATCAGAATGAAACGAAGCGGCACTTTTTTTCAACAAAATGTTAATTGTTTATTCAACCGTTACTGATTTTGCAAGGTTTCTTGGTTGGTCTACATTACATCCTCGAAGGAGAGCTATGTGGTACGAAAGCAATTGTAAAGGAATTACACTTACGATTGGCGTGAGTGGATCGGCAACAATGGGTATTTGGATCACATGGTCTGCCAGTTTCTTGATTTCGGTATCGTCGTCGTGTGTAATAGCGATAATGCGTCCTTTACGGGCTTTTACCTCTTGGATATTGCTCACAATTTTTTCATAGGCGCTCTTGTTCGTTGCGAGTACTACTACTGGCATATTCTCATCAATGAGGGCTATAGGTCCGTGTTTCATTTCTGCTGCTGGATAACCTTCTGCGTGGATATACGAAATTTCTTTGAGCTTTAAGGCTCCTTCTAGCGCGACAGGGAAGTTGTATCCTCTTCCTAGATATAGGAAATTAGGTGCGTCTTTGAACTCTTTGGCAATGTATTCGATTTGCGCCTCTAGTTCAAGTGTTTTTGCAATTTGTTCTGGTATATTTTCGAGTTCGTTGAGCAATTGCATATACCGAGATTTGCGAAGGGTTCCTCTACTTTCGGCAGCGGTTAGTGCCATGAGTGTGAGGATGGTGAGTTGAGCAGTGAATGCTTTGGTAGAAGCTACTCCAATTTCTGGACCGGCGTGTGTATAGGCTCCTGCATGGGTAATGCGAGCTATAGAAGAACCCACTACATTACAAATACCTAGTACAGTAGCTCCTCTTGACTTGGCAAGATTGATAGCGGCTAGTGTATCGGCTGTTTCTCCAGATTGAGAAATGGCGATTACCACATCATCTTCATCAATAATGGGGTTGCGATAGCGGAATTCGGAAGCATATTCTACTTCTACAGGTATACGTGCTAGGTCTTCGAATAGATATTCACCTACAAGGCCAGAGTGCCAAGAAGTACCACAAGCAACAATGATAATGCGTTTGGCATTTACTAATTTTTGTTTGTACTCTTTGATACCTCCTAGTCGTACATTTCCGATAGTTGCATCAATACGTCCACGCATACTGTCTTTGATAGAACGAGGTTGCTCATGTATTTCTTTGAGCATGAAGTGGTCGTACCCTCCTTTTTCGAGCATTTCTAAGTTCCACTCTAATTCTTGTACGAAAGGAGCTTTTTCTTGATTTTGAATATTTTTGATAGATAGACCATTTTGTAGGTCGATCACTGCAATTTCTTCATCATTGAGATATACTACATTGCGTGTGTGTTCGATGATAGGAGTGGCATCGGAAGCAATAAAAAACTCTCCTTCTCCAATGCCTACTACAAGCGGACTACTTTTACGAGCTGCTACAATTTTGCGTGGATTTTCTTCGGCTACTACCAAGATCGCGTAAGCACCAACAACACCTTGTAGAGCGAGTCGAACGGCTTCTTCCAAAGCTACTTGTTCTTGATCCATGACCTCTTCGATGAGGTGAATTAAAACTTCTGTATCGGTATCACTTTCGAAGGTGTGTCCGCGTTTGATTAGTTCCTCTTTTAGGGGGGCGTAATTTTCAATAATACCATTGTGAATAATGGCTAGTTTATCTGTTTTTCCTGTATGTGGGTGGGCATTGACATCATTTGGAGGTCCATGAGTAGCCCATCGTGTATGTCCAATACCGATATTACCATCAAGTTTTTTGCCTGTTGTAAATTGGACAAGGTCATTGACCTTACCTTTGCATTTGTAAATATTGAGCGACCCATTAAGAAGTGCTACACCAGCACTGTCATACCCTCGGTATTCTAATCTTTTGAGTCCATTGATGATAATTGGAAATGCTTCTTGCTTGCCAATATAGCCTACTATTCCGCACATACTATTACTGTTTTATTTATTGGTTAATATTTTATTTAATCGTTTGGTTGATCCACAAGAAGAAGTCACTAGCGATTTGATCCCATTGGGGATCTTTTTCATATTGTGGAATACCTGTTTTTTCATCAACAGGAAAAAAATTATGTTCTAAGTTAACATAGGGATGGTGATATAAGTTGAATTTGCGAGCTTGAATAAAGTATAAGGGTATTAGATCACAAAATTCAGACCCATAATCTGCTGTGCCATATCCCATCCATATAGGAATATCCAGTGCTAATAAATCGTCAATAACTGGTTTGGAAAATGAAGACCATGCATAATTTGAATCTCCCCAGTATTTATCAGTAGCAGTTGGATCTTGATTGATGGTTTCCCAATGTTTATATAATTGATTGATATTTTTTTGTGCTTCTTTTGCTGTTATTTTTCCTTGTGTGACAGCCCTCCGCTCTTTTCGTATTAGTTCATCGAATCTACCAAGAGGATTACCACTTAGGTATATTAGATGTGTAATTTTATCGTTTGTAGTAGCCACTTTCGTTGCTATTTTAGCTCCTTGTGAATGTCCTGCAATGATAATCAAGGAGGTATCTACATAATTTTGATGACAGAGATGATCAATAACTACATTGGTAGATTTTACGTAGTAGTCTGCATAATTGTTTTGAATAAAGGTAGAAGGAAAAATATTTGTTGTAGAATCTCTATAACAATAACGTTCATCTAATGTCTCTGCATTGGGTGCTATAGGAATACCTGGTTTAGAAATAATGACTAAATGATAATCATCAATATAATCCACATAATTAAAAGGAAACACACTTGCTTCTCCTTGAGATGTTTTAATAATCAAGGGATTAGGTAGTGAACCCTGACAGAAAATAAAAAGCGGTTTGTGTTTTTTTAATGCTGCTTCATCTCCTGCAATTATAACGTCTATCTCAATTTTCCCCTCATAGGACAGTTGATGATGGGTAAAGGTTGCTTGTTTAAGCTTGATTAGTTGTTGCTTTTCTTGAGCGAGAGACTTGCTAGGGGGAAGAAAAAATAAATACCATAAAAGTAATGGTAGTTTATAGACGAGAAATATACGTGTAGGGTTACTTTTCTTTAGGTAAAAAATGGAAGATATTAAGTCTTTCATAGAGTTAGGGTGTATAAGAGGCTGTCTTGTTCTAAAATCAAGACAGCCTCTAAGTTCAAGAAAAAGGAATTGGTTGTCTTGAACTTATACACGTTTCAAAGGAAATGGTTTTATTGATTAGTCATTTATAGGCGTATAAATGGCTTTTAAGCGCATCGGGTAATCGGGGTGTTTAGGACCACCAAAGACAGCTCTATAGCCCGTAAAGTCTTGTAGGTTCATGAAAAAGAGCGTATTCCTATTAGTAGAATTTTCTCCATCAACAAAAGTCCCATCTATTAGTCCTTGATAATAACCATTGATTGATGTACGATAAGCGGTTGCTGTATTAAATTTAATTTGCAGTAAGTCACCCACAGTAGCCGATAAGGTATCTAAGGTCGTATTGGAGTTAAACCGTTCTATATCATATACTAGCGAGTCGGTTAGATATGAACTCATCACTAGACCATCTGGTTGTGTATCGTCACTATACATCACTCCTTCTTGGGGGAGTAAGGTCATTTCTAGTTCCACTTTATTGAGGAGGTATTTTTCTGAATTGTGTGTTTTGAAAAAAGGTGCATCTACTTGAAATCCTAATCCATCTAATGATTGCATATAGATATACTCTTGACTATTGGGATAAGCTGCATTTAGTTGATTTCCTACGATAGAGGTACCATAATCTATTTGATAATTAGATACAACGGGTGTAGTAGCATCAATTCTAAAGTTATAGATATTGCCTTTAGTAGAATCGTTGGCATAGTAAAGAGTAATTTGTGAAAAAGAACTACGCATATTAAAGGAGACCATTGTTTTATTTTCGGGATCAGGCTGCACATAAAACCCTTTGAACAAATCATTAAATCCATCTATTCTGAGTGTATCTTCTGCTGCTTTTTGAAGAATTCGTTCGCCTAATTCATTATCAAGAGGAATACGAAGATGTGGAGGCGTCTTAGTAAAATACGACGAATCTCTTCCATCATCTGTTGTCGTGTAATAACTAAGCTGAACGCTATCTAAATAGTTATACCCTATATTTTGCAACTCACCAAGTGGGGTAGGTTGGTAATCAAAGGTCTGTTTGGTATAATAGTTTATTGTATCATTGATTTCTTCATTCAACTCATATACATAAATGGAATTTAAGCTAGTCGTATCTCCAAATAGTACATTGTCATATCGAAGAGTTAAAACAATAGAGTCCAGTACTGGGTTTTTACCAAATGTTACATCATTTGCTCCTAGTAATACATCTGAGTAAATACCCGCAGAGGCATGACCAAAAGTTTCATCATTTAAGGCTCCCAATAGATAATTAGATTTGGTAACCGCCAAAAAAGTATCTAATTGGATGGTTTGTACATTGAGGGTAAAGGTGTCGGTAAAAACAGCATTTAGAAACTCATTATCTTCGATAAAATCAGCTCCTAAGGTCGTTGGCTCATTACATGCTGACCAAGTAAAGGTCAAGCTTAAGCCTAAAAGACCTAAAAAAATTATTTTTTTCATCTAGTCTATAAATAAAGAAGGGAAAATTTGGACTTGGTATGATTGTCTCACCTAAGTGAACGCATTGAAATAGGAGAAGGTTGTCTAAAATACCACTACCAGACTAAAAAAGCGTTTCAAAAACTGCATTTTAGTCTGGTAGCTGATAAAAAGATGAGCTATCGAACTCATCACTTAGAAGGTCTTTTCTAAGTGGAATGATAAAACAAGACAGCGTTTATGCTTCTTCCTCTTCTTCTTTTGCTAATAACTGAGAAAAGAAAGAGGTATAAGCTTCTAAATAGTTTTCTTCAGTAGAGTGATCCAAAATAGGCTTATCAGCAGTAGCGATAGCTTCTTGAATTGTTTCATGTAGATCTTCATCTCCTTTTATAATCGCATCTGCATATTGAATGCCACCCTTATCTAAACCTACATTATCTAGTGTCATAAAAGGAGTCATGTCTGCTTCTTCTACTTTTTTAATTTTTGCTTTCGAAATAAAGATATCACTTAGTTTATCTTCAAATGCGTTTTGGTAGGCAGAGTAAATAACTTGTAAGTCATTAAATAAAGGATCACTCTTATAAGCTGTCTTGAGATATAATGGAATAAGACTCGTCATCCATCCATGACAATGCATAATATCAGGAGACCAACCCATTTTTTTAATTGTTTCTAAAACTCCTTTACAGAAAAAGATCATTCTTTCTGTATTGTCTTCAAAAAAGGTGTCATTATCGTCTTTATAAATGAATTTTCGGTTAAAGAAATCTTCATTATCTAAGAAATATACTTGTAATCTCGTTTCTGGCATTGATGCGACCTTAATAATCAACGGAAAGTCATCTTCATCAATAATAATGTTGATACCAGATAATCGAACTACTTCATGTAATTTATGTCTACGTTCATTAATGGTTCCAAATCGAGGCATGAAAATTCGGATTTCCATTTTCTTCTTCTGCAAGGCTTTAGGAAGTTGACCAGCTATCTTAGCTATTGAGCTTCCGATAACATAAGGATCCATTGCTTGCGTGACAATCGCAACTCGTTTTTTTTGTAACATACAATCAACAATTTATTATTAATCGATTTAATAAGCTGGCTTCACAAAATGATTTTCATCAGTTTTGAGTGATGAGCAAAACCAGAAAATTTAATCTTGATAGTTTATGGCATTTAGTTTAATTCTGTGAGCTTTTGGTAGAAAAGAGACCATCATTCTCTATAAGGGAAGGTTCTTTGAAGTGCAAAATTAGTGAAAAAATGTGTCTTTTCATAAGATAGTGTTTGATTTAATGTAAGGCTATTTTTGTATCTTTGCCCGCTTTTACTAACCAAATTCACATATCTTGGAGATATTAAAAACCGTTAAAGAGGTTCAAAAGTTTGTACAAACACAAAAAGAATTAGGTAAAACAGTAGGATTTGTTCCTACAATGGGAGCTTTACACGAAGGACATCTTTCCTTGATTCGTCAATCAAGAGCTGCTTGTACCATTACTGTTTGTAGTATTTTTGTTAACCCTACCCAGTTTGATGATCCTGCTGATCTTGAAAAGTATCCACGTCCAGTAGAGCGAGATATTAACATGTTAGAAAGTGAGGATTGTGATGCCTTATTTTTACCCAGTGTGGAGGAAGTATATCCAGAAAGCTTAGATGCAGGTGAAACCTACGATTTTGGTTTTATTGATAAACCAATGGAAGGCGCACACCGTACAGGGCATTTTGATGGAGTTGCACAGGTAGTCAATCGATTGTTAGAAATTGTACAACCTACCCACTTATTTATGGGGCAAAAAGATTATCAACAATTCAAAATTATTGATCGACTTATTGAACTAACAAAGCGACCTACTCAATTAGTCATGTGTGCGATTGTAAGAGAAGAGGATGGACTAGCAATGAGTTCGCGAAATGTACGTTTAAATCCAGATGCGAGAGCTAAAGCAGTGACCATTTCCCAAACACTACGACAAGTAAAAGCAGGTTTTGGTCATAAAAGCATCGTTGAGCTAAAAAAATGGGGCTTCGAGCAACTAGAAAGGGTTGATGGCATGTCTGTTGATTATTTTGAAATTGTAGACGCTGATACCTTAAAAAATATTGATGAAGCAACAGAAAGCCAGCAAGTTATTGCCTGTGCAGCCGTTCGAGTAGGAGGGATTCGCCTCATTGACAATATACTATTGAAGGTAAATTAACATGTTGACCTTTAGAGATTTGACCCCCCTGAAACCTGAATATGAATAAACGACTCAAAGACATACTCAAAGTGACCATCTTTCTCGGACTCGGACTATTTTTAGTTTGGTGGTCTGTCAAAGATCTTAGTGCTGCCGATTGGGAAGAAATGAAAGCCGCATTCCGTGAAGCCAATTATTTCTGGATTGTATTATCCCTAATCATTACACTAGCGAGCCACTTTAGCCGTGCTTTACGATGGCGAATGATGCTACAAGCAACAGGAAATAACCCTAGTGTTGGAAATACCATGAGTGCCGTAATGGTAAATTACCTTGCCAATCTTGCATTACCTCGTTTGGGAGAGGTAATGCGATGTGGAGTTATGAAACAATACGAAAACATCCCACTCAGTCAATCAGTCGGAACACTTATTACAGAACGAGTGATAGATGTTATTTTCTTACTAAGCTTTACAGTTATAGTTTTCTTTTGGCAGTTTGAACGCGTAGGGCGATTCCTGCAAGAAAAATTTGGAGCAGCTCTCGGAGCGAAAGTAGAAAATATGACCAGTGGAAGCGGGTTAATCTATTTGGGTATTGGATTTCTCTTATTTGCCGCAGTCGCTTTTTGGCTCTTCAAAAAATTCCAACAAACAGCTTTGTTTCAGCGGGTTTTAGAAACGTTAAAAGGCTTATGGGAAGGCATTATTTCTGTTAAAAATGTTAGTAACTTACCACTTTTCATTTTCCATACGTTCTTTATTTGGATCATGTATGTTGTCATGACTTACGTTTGTATCTTTGCAATGGATGCTACTGAAAATGTTGGATTAGGAGCTGCATTAGCTGTTTTTGTTTGTGGAGGATATGCCATCTTATTTACACAAGGAGGTATAGGAGCCTACCAAATAATTGTACAAGCAGTATTGATTTTGTATGGGGTAAAGAGTAACTTAGCCCTTGCATTTGGCTGGTTAGTTTGGTCCTCACAAACGATCCTTGTCTTAATAGGAGGAGTTATTGCTTTAGTTGCCCTTTCTTTCTTAAATCGATCACAGAAGGTGAATAGGAGTGCCCCTTCTGTCAATCAATCAACTTAGGTGTATGATAAATAATAGCTACGAATACACCCCGTATACAAAATTTCATGGCCAAGAATACACATATTACAGATAAAATTTTGCCTATTGAACAACTACGTCTCAAAGTAGCCCAATGGCGTTTCAAAGAACAACGTATTGTTTTTACCAATGGCTGTTTCGACATACTACATCGAGGACATATCCATACACTCATGATGGCAGCTGAACAAGGTGACCGTTTGATTGTTGGCTTAAATAGTGATGCATCTGTTAGTCAACTCAAGGGACCTGATCGACCCATTCAAGACGAAATGAGTAGAGCCATTCTATTGGCAGCCATGCAATTTATAGATGCCGTCATTCTATTTGAAGAGGAAACGCCCCTCCAATTAATCGAACAAATAAAACCCGATGTATTAGTGAAAGGAGGCGATTATCAAAAAGAAGATATCGTCGGTGCCGAAATACTTAAAAAAACAGGAGGAGAGATCATTACCGTTCCTTTTCTTCAAGGACTATCTACTACAAATATTATCAAAAAAGCACAAATATGAATTTTACCTTAACAGAAGAGCATCTGATGATTCGGGATGCGGCAAGAGATTTTGCCCAAAATGAATGTAAACCTGGCGTTATTGAACGCGACGAAGAACAAAAACA
>JAHDHP010000155.1 GCA_020631245.1 Bacteroidota bacterium
CCAAGTCCATCCCCATCTGCATCGAGATACCAAGTAGTTGGTGGCGTACCTGCACAATCACAGGTGCCTTGTGGAATCCCTGTTCCATTACAGATACCACATTCATCTATTGTCCCATTACAGGTATCGTCATCATCATCACCATTATCTGTATAGCTTGGAGGAGGATCACAGCTTTCTACTGATGTATTCGGATCACCAAGTCCATCCCCATCTGCATCGAGATACCAAGTAGTTGGTGGCGTACCTGCACAATCACAGGTGCCTTGTGGAATCCCTGTTCCATTACAGATACCACATTCATCTATTGTCCCATTACAGGTATCGTCATCATCATCACCATTATCTGTATAGCTTGGAGGAGGATCACAGCTTTCTACTGATGTATTCGGATCACCAAGTCCATCCCCATCTGCATCGAGATACCAAGTACTCGGAGGCGTACCTGCACAATCACAGGTGCCTTGTGGAATCCCTGACCCATTACAGACATTACACTCATCTAAAACGCCATCACAATCATCGGTATCGTTATCCACATAACCATTAGGAGGGGTACAACTAATAATTGTATTATCAGGATCACCAAGTCCATCCCCATCAGCATCGAGATACCAAGTACTTGGAGGCGTACCTGCACAGTCACATGCACCTAGTGGAATTCCTGATCCATTACAAACACCACATTCATCTGGTGTGCCATTACAAGTGTCATCATCATCGTTATCATTATCCACATAGCCATCAGGTTGTTCGCAGCTCTCTGTAGAAGACCCCGGGTCTCCTAAACCATCTCCATCTGTGTCAATATACCAAGTACTCGGAAGTGTGCCAGCACAATCACAAGAACCATCAGGGATGCCATCTCCATAACACACCCCACATTCATCTATATAATCTGCTTCACAACTAGGATCATAATCCAATATAGGGAATAGGGCATAATGAATCAGCTTAGAAGTAGAGGCATATATATCCTTATATTGCGCTCCACGCCCATGTGGTAAGATATAATTTCGGTAAGGAGTTACTAAATCAGAAATAGGTCGAGACCCATCCTCTGAATGCATTAAAACAACAGTGTCTGTACCTAGTGTTGTATTATCATGGGCATAATCCTGAAGATTAATCGCTACTATAAAAGCTCCTGAAACAGGAACAGGAGTAGCAAATGTATAGGTAACTGCTGCTCCAGACATATCCAATTGGTCATAGGTTACGGTAGTACCACCTAAATAATTAAGAGGTAGTCCATCTAAATTGATGTCGTATATATTAATGTATAATTCTTTACTAGGGTTAGTAGCTGTACCCGTAAAATGAGCTTGTACACCTGTTAATAATGCGGGGCAGTCGGTATCATATCGTTCCCCAAAGCTTTGATCTCTATAAACATTATGTCCCGTAACGTATCCCCAAAGTTGTATCCCGCCATCTGTGCCAGAATAAGGGCAAGTTTCTAAGGTTGATCCTTCAGGCATATTTTTAAGAACACAGCCTTCTTGAGCATTGGCATCTAAAAAAAGAAATAGTAATAGTAGTAGGTAGGTAACTTGAAACTTTTTCATAATTTGCTTTCATATGTTTCATGGGCGTGTCCAAGCCGCAATACTGGCCCAACAGCCTCTTCAAGCGTCTTCGCTTGAAGAGGCCAATCAGCAGCACTGCGGCTTGGTCGGGCTTTCGGCTAATATGTGGCTATTCAGCTACTGTTCAGCATAGTCGTTCCTTGTCTTCACTCATTTCGTTCAGCCTTCGGTACTCCTTGCTTCACAAGTAGCTTCTTTACGCCCCATTCCGCCTCTATCCCTCACGCATTTATGCTTATTATGCACTTTTTGGCACACAACTAATTGAAAAATTGGTTATAACAAGTAATTATTGTGAAGATAGTAAATTTACCTAGAATATCAGTGTAGTGTGTATAGGATATTTTTGAATCTAATGTGTCGGAATTCGCTTTGTGAGTGCCAAAAGTAGTCCTTTAAAATAGTTTGTTAAAAAAAAGGTATATTACTCTTTTACACAAAATTATTCTTTTAAAATGAAAAAAATCTTTTTTTCTCTATTTCTCCTTATTTATAGTGGATTATTTTTATCCTTAAATGTTCGCGCACAATGTGCAGATCATTATATAAGTGAGACATTTGATGTATCAATAGAAACAGTGTTCTATTCGGATGTAGATAGTTTAGAAATGGATGTTTATCAGCCAGTAGGAAATGACTTATCTACCCCACGTCCTGTTGTTATTTTTGCACATGGAGGAGGTTTTACAGGAGGTAATAAAAATACCTATTCAGCAGAAGCATTTTGTAATGCATTTGCAAAACGGGGTTATGTTGCAGCTTCTATTAATTATACCTTAGCAGAAAATGGACTTGTATTACTTGATTCCTTAGCATTAATTGGAATTGTAATGGATGCTGTATCGAATGGGAAAGCAGCCATCCGTTATTTTCGAAAGGATGCGGCTACTGATAATAAGTACGGAGTTGATACTGATCAAATCTTTTTTGGTGGAAGTTCGGCTGGGGCTATCTTGGCTATGCATCTTGCCTATTTAGATGAGGAAGAAGAAATTCCTTCATATATGTTAGATATTATTAATGAACGAGGTGGTTTAGAAGGTGATGGAGGCAATGAAGGCTATTCTTCAGAGGTACAAGCAGTCTTTAATTTAGCAGGTGGACTTAATTCACTAAGTTTTATTGATGAAGATGAGGTGCCTTTGATTAGTTGTCATGGAGATGCAGATGGAGTTGTTGCTTTCGATTGTAATGATGCCTATTGGGATGCACCGCTAATTGGAGCCTCCGATTTAGTTGACTTGTGTGGTAGTAATGTTATCCATCCTATTTTTGAAGAAAACGGCATTATTAATGAACTGCATGTATATGAAGGCGAAAACCATACGCCTTGGTCTGATGGAGAAAATAGAGAAGAGATGATGAATCGGGTGATTGATGAGGTCAGTACATTTTTGTATAACAATATTTTATCCTGTAATTGGGTAACGAGTATCGAAGAAACGACCTTGCAACAAGGACTTAGTGTATTGCCAAATCCTGCTACTAATTATATCGAAATTTCTCTGTCAAATGAATTACAAGTGATGATGAAAGAAGTGCAGTTGTTTAATATGCAAGGACAGTTATTACAAACACTGACAACAAATAAAAATAATGTTCGCTTAGATCGTAATAACCTTGATACAGGGATGTATATGTTGTCTATTACACTCGAAAATGGGCAGCGAGTACAGCAAAAAATTATGTGGAACTAATACCAAAAAACGAATAGATCCACTCTCTAAAAATAGCATCATGGACTGGGAGCTGAAGACTAGTGATACCACTCGCTACTTTTTCAGCTCCCATTCTTTTTATACGTGCTTCCATAAGCACTTGATTATAATGTTTGCTAAATTCTGGATGTGCCTGAATACCAACCATTTTTTCTCCTACTTGAAACATCCCTACTTTACAATCACTAGTAGTAGCTAATACCTTACTTTCAGGAGGTAAATCCATTACCTGATCTTGGCACATCATCAACAAATTGAAGGAGGTTTGCAAGGGTGTCATCCAAGTTTGTTGTTCTTTAATATCGAAAGTGTGTACACCCACACACCAGCCAATGTTTTCTGCTTTTCGTACCTTTCCTCCCAAAGCTTCTGCCAACATTTGATGTCCAAAACAAACGCCAAAATAGGGTCGTTTTGCTTCATAAATGGCCTTTACAAATGCCTTGAGATGAATCACCCAATCCAGTTGTTCATATACAGAGTAACGTGAGCCTGTCATCATATACCCTACACATTCCTCTACTTTTTCAGGAAATTGTCCATCACAAACATAGTAAGGTACTAGTTTTATGGCGGGTAAATAATTTTGGTACATCACCGCATAATTGGGGGCAATGTATTGGTATTCTTCACGGATGTGATCGCAGATGAGGAGGCCGATTTGCATAAATCTTTTTTTAGGGGTTTGCTAGAGACAAGGCATGCCTTGTCTGTACAGTAATTCATAATCTATATAAGCCTCAAATGAAACGACTTTGGTCTGGTCAAACTTTCATAGCCCAAAATAGAGAGGCTACAGCCACGTCCAGAGTCTTTTACACCTGTCCAAGCGAGGGCAGGATCAAGGTAATCACAACGGTTTAGAAAACAAGTTCCTGTTTCGAGTTGATCTCCTAGTTCTATAGCTCGTTCTATATCCTTACTCCATATAGAAGCCGTCAGACCATAATGACTATCATTCATTAATTGAATGGCTTGGGCATCATCTACAACAGACATAATGCCAACTACGGGCGCGAAGGTTTCTTCCCGCATAATGAGCATCGAATGATCTACATTGGTCAGTACTTGTGGAGCCATATAGGGCGTACCTATTTGGTGAGCAGGAAATAGTTTGGGGTCAATCCATGTTTTTGCTCCTTTTTGTACCGCTTCGTCAATGTGATGTTGGGCATTTGTAGCAGATCGTGTACGAATCATGGGGCCAAGTGTGGTGTCTGCAAGCAAAGGATTACCTAATTTGTAGGTTTTCGCTAAGGTCACAAAGCCTTCTACAAATTTATCGTAGTGGCTGTGATGTACATACACCCGTTCAATACCACAGCAAGATTGTCCAGAATTGAAAAAAGCACCATCCACAATATTTTCAATGGCATGGTCTACATTCGCATCAACACGAACATAGGCGGGGTCTTTTCCACCCAACTCTAAACCAGTTGTAATGAAGCGTTTGTTTACCGCCTGTTGAATGGCTGCTCCTCCTTTGACGGAACCTGTAAAAGCCACATAGTCAATACGTGAATCGGCAATGACCTGTGCGACTTGTTCATGGGTGATATGGAGGTGTTGGAATACGCCTTTAGGAATGCTTGCCGCCTCAAATGCTTCGGTATACCGCTCGGCACAAAGGGGCGTTTCGACGGCATGTTTTAAAATGACGGTGTTTCCTGCTAGTAGTGCAGGAATAATGACATTGACACAGGTGAGAAACGGATAATTCCAAGGAGCGAGTACTAGAATCGTTCCTAATGCTTCCCGACGAATAAAGCGTTGAAATCCCTCCTTAGGAGGAGCGGGTATATCGGCTAAAGCTTGCTCTGCAATGTCGATCATATAATTAGCTCGCTCCTGAAATCCGCCCTTAATTTCAAAGGGAGTATAGCGAATAGGGCGACCCATTTGCCAAGTAAGTTCTTCGCCAATTTTATCGGCACGTTCTACAAGATATTTTACAGCCGATTGGCAGCTTTTTTTGCGATCGGCTAAACTTGTTTGTCGCCATTCTTTTTGCGCTGTTTTGGCATTAGATAGTGCTTGTTCAATGGTTTTAGTATCGGCAAATGCTCGCTCTAAATATACGGAGCCATCAATAGGGGAGATGGTTTGGAAGGTGTTGGTGGGCATGAGAGGCTTATGATTTGAAAACCCACCCTTAACCCCTCCCAAAAGGAGGGGAGTACGGGAGGTAATTATTTAAAAATTGGTGTTAATAATCGGATGATCTGTATTGCTATTCAGGCGTAACATAGGCAGCAGTGATTCCTCCATCTACTAGAAATTCGGTGCCCGTAGTATAGGAAGATTCATCAGAGGCGAGGAAAAGGGCAGCTTTGGCCATTTCCTTTGCTTCCCCAAAGCGTCCCATTGGGATATGCACTAATCGGCGTTGTTTTTTGGCTTCAGTATTGAGGAATTTCATGAGTAGTTCGGTACGCAGGGGACCTGGACATAAAGCATTCACACGAATGTTTTCGCGAGCGTGTATGATGGCTAGTTCACGGGTCATGGATAAAACGGCTCCCTTGCTTGCTGTATAGGCAATTTGTGGGGTAGCTGCTCCTAAGTGAGCAACAAAGGAGGCAGTATTGATAATAGATCCTCCTCCTGCGCGTTGAAGGGCAGGAATGCCATATTTGCAGCCAAAGAAAACGCCTTTTACATTGATATTCATGGTGAGGTCGAATACCTCTTCTTCAGTAGACATGGCATTCCCATCATCGCTGTGCATGATGCCTGCATTGTTGAATAAAATATGTAAAGCTCCGTATGTCTCTTCTGCAAATTCGACCATTGCTGCACAGTCGCTGGCTTTGGCTACATCGGCATGAAAATAAGCAGCGTCATTTCCTGCATCCTGAATTATACGGACTGTTTCTTGCCCGCCTTCATCATTGATGTCGGTAACAACTACTTTCGCTCCTTCTTGAGCAAATAGGATGGCACTTTCTCGGCCAATTCCACTACTGCCCCCTGTGATGAGGGCGACTTTATTTTTTAAGCGCATTTTTTGAGGTTTCAGGTTTCAGGTTTTAGGGGTCAGGAGTCAGGTTTACTAGAGACAAGGCATGCCTTGTCTGTACAGTCGTCGGACGTTCATCGTCGCCCGTCTTATATTCTTTCAAAATATCGTTTTCGTTCCCAATCCGTGACAGCTTGGTTATAAGCTGCTTGTTCTTGTTTGAAGAAGTGGGCATAGTGGGCAACTACTTCCTTGCCAAATGCTTGTTGGGCAAATTCGCTGTTTTCAAATCGATCTACTGCTTCTTGGAGGGAGTAGGGCACGCGTGGTAGATGTTTGGCAGCGTATATATCGCCTTCAAAGATTTCAGGTGGTTCGATTTTGTTTTTGATACCATCTAAGCCAGAAGCTAATGCAGCGGCATAAGCAAGATAGGGGTTGCAATCAGCACCAGGAATACGGCACTCGATACGGAGGCTTTGCCCTTTCCCTACTACGC
Source organism: Bacteroidota bacterium (assembly GCA_020631245.1). GTDB lineage: Bacteria > Bacteroidota > Bacteroidia > Chitinophagales > UBA2359 > JAHDHP01. The sequence continues at coordinate 6,766 of JAHDHP010000155.1, forward strand.
GAAATCCTCCAGTACGGTTGTCATAACTCCAAGCGAGGCGTGTAGGTGCCCATGATCCATCTGCAAATCGTTTGTAGGAATTGATGGTGGGGGCGTAAAAGGGCATAACATCGGGTACATGCTTGATCCAACCACCTAGAAACCAACGGAAAATATCGGAAGCTTTGACAGGACCTATTTCTTGACTACCAGGAAATACGTTTTGATCGTTTTGCCAAAGGCTCATGTGAATGTGGCAACTAGAACCCGCTTTGCTTTCGTCAAGTTTGGCCATAAAGGTGAGCGAAAGTCCCATGCTATCGGCTAGTTCTTTTAGGCATTGTTTGTAGATGATATGTCGGTCTGCCATGTCGAGAGCTTCGGCATAGCGGATATTGAGTTCGTGTTGTCCGAGTCCCCATTCTCCTTTTGAGTTTTCTACTGGTACACCTGAGTTTTTGAGATGACGACGGGCAGCGGCTGTGAAATGTTCGGTGCGTGTTCCTTGCATAATGTGGTAATCTTCGAGATACCAGCCTACAGGTTTGAGATCGTGATAGTGTTTTTCGAAGGCTTCGCGGTAGTTATTTTCGAAGAGGTAATATTCGAGTTCGGAGGCAGCAAAACAGCCGTATCCTAGTTCTTTCGCTTGGTTGAGTTGCTTACGAAGAATGGAGCGGGGTGCTTGGTCTACCCATTGGTGCGTTTTGTCGTTTTGTACATCGCAGATAACAATGGCTGTTTTGTCGAGCCAGCTCGCTATACGGAGGGTTGAAAGGTCTGGTACTAAGTGAAAATCTCCGTATCCTAGTTCCCAATTGGCAAAGGTGTATCCTGGTACTGGTTCCATGTCCATGTCGGTAGTGAGTAGGTAGTCACAACCATGTGTCCCATCTTTAATGCCTGTTTCGACAAAGAAGTCGGCATCGAATCGCTTGCCCATAAGGCGACCATAGTGATCGGTAAAGGCGAGGATAACGGTTTCAATGGTTTCGTTTTGTACGTGCTGGCGGAGTTGGTCGGGTGTAAGGAGTCCTTTTAGTGGCATGGGAAGTGGTTTGGTGTTAAGTAAAGAAGAAAAAATAACTAGTACCATAATACTGACTATCTTGTTGATATACTTCGTTGTAAAGCCTCGCCGATGCGCTGCATCGCCTACGTTTTACGCCTTGTCTATCAAAAAGCTAGTTTCGTATTTTTGCACTACTTATTTTTTCATCTTTACTATGGAAAATCAAATTTAGGGAAAAAGTGGGAAAATGTGTGAAGTGCGAGGTGCGAAGTGCGATGAAAAATGTTTGAACGTGTGATGATTAAAATTGAATGATTAAACAAGCTCGGTTGAATTTAAAACGAAATGTATTAATTATTGACCAATGTATGGTGAAGGTGTTTTTTTTTTGCAATAAGTAAAAAGTAATAGCTTTGATATTTTTATAATTAGTATAAATGTATTTAACTTTAGAGGTTAGTTTCCAATTATAAATTTAAAATAGCATTTAGAAATGTCAATTGTTCAATTTACTCGTCGGTATTTTTTAAGATTAATGGCTTTAACTACAGCAGGGATAATAGTTGGCTGTAAGGATGATGAAGGCGAAGATAATTTGCCAAAACCAGCAGATATATATGATAATTATAGGTCTGCCATTGTAATAGGTAGTGGTTTTGGAGGAGCAGTATCTGCTTTGCGACTAGGAGAAGCAGGTATTCAAACAACCGTATTAGAACGAGGGAAATGGTGGAAAGTAAAACCAGAAGGTGACACCTTCTCTGATTTGGTTGTTCCTGATAATCGCTCTACTTGGTTGGGTACTGAAAGTATAGCACCAATAGGTTTGAAGGTTGATTTTCCAGAAAAGCATGTAGGAGTGTTAGAGCGTATCCAATATGATGAAATTGATGTTTATGGAGGTGCTTGTGTAGGTGGAGGTTCTGTTGTTTATGGAGGGATTACTATTGCTCCTGAAGAGTCTTTATTTCAACGAGTATTTCCAAGTGAAATAGATTACAATGAGCTTAATTCTACGTATTTTCCAAGAGTAATTCAAATGTTGGATGCTAAACCAATACCTGATGATTTGTTGAATGATAGTCCTTTTTTCCAATTTGTGAGAACGAGTGTTGAACAAGCTAAAAAGATAGGATTGCCTATTGAGTATTTTGCGTCTGTGTTTGATTGGGATATAATTAAACAAGAAATTGCTGGAGAAAAAACACCTGCGGCTATTGAAGGGGAAATTTTGTATGGGGTGAATAGTGGGGCTAAAAAGAGTTTGGATACCAATTATTTACCTGCTGCGGAAGCGACAGGGCATGTTACAATAGAAGCATTGCATCAGGTGCGAGATATTGAACAATTGGAGGATGGAATTTATAAAATTAATGTAGAGGTATTGAATGAGCAGGGAGAAATAATAGAGGAGAAAGCATTTCATTGTACCTACTTATTTATGGGAGCTGGCTCAGTTGGTACAACAAGGTTATTGATGCGTTCTAAGGAGAAAGGCTTATTACCTAATATTAATGATACATTGGGTACAGGTTGGGGAAGTAATGGTACTACTATGGGGAGTCGATCTAATTTAAGTGAAATAACAGGGGCAAAACAGAGTAGCCCTTCTTCTAGTGCTGCTTATGATTTTAATAATTCGGTAGCTCCTACTGTTTTGGATATGGCTAATTTACCTTTGGGTTTTGATTGTAATTGTTTGATTTATTTGGGCTTGACATTGGATGAAAACCGAGGTGTTTTTGAGTATGATCCAAGCATTGATGATATAAAATTAAACTGGTCAAATAATGGAGTACCTAAAGCTGCATTGGAGGATGTATTTAATCGTTTAAATGCTGCTAATGGAGGGGAGAATGGAGTATTTGCATTACCTGAAGTGAAAGATAATTTGACCTATCATCCGCTTGGTGGTGCGGTAATGGGAGAGACTTGTGATTTTTATGGACGGGTGAAAAATTATTCAAACTTATTTGTGATGGATGGTGCTTTAATACCTGGTTCTGCTGCTTGTGCTAATCCTTCACTGACTATTGCTGGAATTGCAGAGCGAAATATTGAAAAGATTATTGAGAAGGATATAGTGGTTTAGAGGCTGTTTTTTGCGTGAGGGATAGAGGCGGAAGATTGGTGAAATAGAAACATAATGAGGCTACTGC